>DATDTH010000001.1:0-6078 GCA_035290985.1 Pseudomonas sp.
GAGGGTGATGGGCCCATGGGGCCGAGCCGCCTGCGGCTGAGCAAACCGCTGATCGCCGCCATCGAGGGCCATGCCGTGGCCGGCGGTCTGGAACTGGCCTTGCTGGCCGACTTGCGGGTGATGGCCTCAGACGGGGTGTTGGGCGTCTTTTGTCGGCGTTTTGGCGTGCCCCTGATCGACGGCGGCACCGTGCGCCTGCCGCGCCTGATCGGCCAGGGCCGGGCCCTGGATTTGATCCTCACCGGGCGACCGGTGCTGGCCGAGGAGGCCCTGGCCATGGGCCTGGTCAACCGGGTGGTGCCAGCCGGCACGGCCCGGTCCGTGGCCGAGCAGCTGGCCCGGGAGATCGCCGCCTTTCCCCAGCGCTGTCTGCTGGCCGACCGCGCCAGTGCCTATGGGCAATGGGATCTGCCGTTCGACCAGGCGCTTGCCGAGGAATTTCGCGGCGGCATGGCCGTGATCGAAAGTGGCGAAACCCGGGCCGGCGCCCAGCGTTTCGAGGGCGGGGCAGGGCGCCACGGAGCCTTTGACGAGACGCCCTAGCCCCAGGCCTCGGCCGGATGTAGGGTGGACCGGGCGTCGCTACGCTCGGCGTTTAGTTCGGCGACAGTCCACCGCTTTGGCCTGGCCAATATTTCACATTGGATGCTCTGTGGTGTACTGCCTTCGGCGAGTACACCCTACTACGGCGCAACACGCTCTTTGCTCGATGGGTATCACTAGTGCAGCGCCGGTATCCGGTTCAGCAGGCGCAGGCGTTGGGTCAGTTGCAGGCGCAGAGCCAGGTCCTCGGTCAGGAGCAATGCGTGTTGCAGGTCGTAGCGTTCGGCCTGGGGGCAGGCCAGTTGCTGGTACAGCTCGGCGCGCGCCAGGTGGTCGACCACCGTGGGCACCCCCAGTTGCAGCACCCGTTCGGCATCCTTGAGCGCCGATATATAGTCACCGTCCTGCTGGTACAGGTGGCGCAGGTTGCGCGACAGGCGTTGCAGCAGGCCGCGGGCATCGCAGCTGTGCAGGTGGTTGGCGTTCAGCTCGGCCTGGGGCCCGAGCTGGCGCTGCAGCAGTTCGCGGCAATCGCGGGTGTAGAGGCGGCGTCCGCCGCAAGGGTCGAGCAGGTGGTCGGCGCCAGGCACTCGCAGCAGGAAGTGCCCCGGGAAATTCACCCCCACCAGGGGGATCTCCAGGCGCCTGGCCAGTTCCAGGGCGATCAGGGCCAGGGACAGCGGCTGGCCGCGCTTGCTCTGCAGTACGCGGTGGAGCAGGGCGGCCTGGGGCCGCAGGGGGCTCTCATCGTCCTCCTGGAAGTCCAGCGCGCTCAGGCGGCGCAACAGCGGTTGCGCCAGTTCGGCACCGCTCAGGGCCGGCAGTCCGGCACCGACCTGTTGCTGCAGCGTGCCCAGTTCGCGCAGTACCTGTTCCGGCTGTAGAGCGGGGTCATGTTCGGCGGCTATCCAGAGTGCCGCTTCGAAAACGGCCGGCGGATCACGCTCGAGGCAGGCAAAGCAGGCTTGGCGCGGGTTCATCAATATCTCCAAGAGGGCACTTAGCTTGTAGCCGGCTGCCTGACCTTAGTCCAGTGCCTGCAGGGGGATTGGCTGGCCATCCTCAAGAAACCCGTCGTTTTCTGGGCTTTAGCCGTCAGAAAGCAGCTTTTGCCGTTATGGCCAGGGTGGCCAGCACAGGCGGTGCCAGAGGGCGGCGCCTATACTCTTTTATAATTACAAGGAAGGGAGCTTCATATGTTCACCGTCATGGAAACGACAGGGCTAGAGGCATTACACCTGGCGCAGGATGCTGCCACGGGCCTCAAGGCAATTATTGCCATCCACAACACCCGTCTCGGTCCGGCCCTGGGGGGCTGTCGCTATTTGGCCTATCCGGATGAGCAGAGTGCCATTCGCGATGCCGCGTGGCTGGCCCGGGGCATGAGCTACAAGGCGGCGTTGGCCGGCTTGCCCCTGGGGGGCGGCAAGGCGGTGCTGATCCGGCCCCCGCACCTGGACAACCGTGGCGCCTTGTTCGAGGCTTTCGGCCGGTTCGTCGACTCCCTTGAAGGCCATTACATCACCGCGATCGACAGCGGTACCTCGAGTGCCGACATGGACTGCATCGCCCAGCAGACGCGGCATGTCACCAGCACCACCCAGGCCGGCGATCCCTCGGAACACACGGCTATGGGGGTGTTCGTCGGCATCCGCGCCACCGCCCAGGCCCGCCTGGGCAGCAACGACCTGCAGGGCCTGCGCGTGGCCATCCAGGGCCTGGGACAGGTCGGTTATGCGCTGGCCGAACAGTTGCACGCGGTCGGCGTCGAATTGCTGGTCAGCGATCTGGATCCCGGGCGGGTGCAACTGGCCGTCGAGCAGTTCGGTGCGCGGCCGGTGGCCAGCGAGACGTTGCTCGCCACCCCCTGCGACATACTCGCGCCTTGCGGGCTGGGCGGTGTACTGAACGCGAAGAGCGTCGCCCAGTTGCGCTGCTCCGCCGTCGCCGGCTCGGCCAACAATCAATTGGCCAGTTCGGAGATGGCCGATGAACTGGAGGCGCGGGGGATTCTCTATGCGCCCGATTACGTACTCAATGCCGGTGGCCTGATCTATGCGGCTCTCAAGCACAGTGGCGAGGAACTGCCGGCCATCACCGTACACCTGGCGCGTATCGCCAGTCGCCTGACCGAAATCTATGGCCATGCCCAGGCCGATAAACGCTCGCCCGCGCGGGTCGCCGACGCGCTGGCCGAACGTCTGCTGTACGGCACCGGCAGCCGCTGACTCGCGCCGCGAGCGGGCCGTCGGAATCAGTCCCCCAGGCCGGGCGGGTCAGGGGGAAGGCCCCGAGTCGTCAGCGCCATGAGCGCTGGCGACCTGCACTGCCCCCATCAGGGGGCCCGGAGTCGGACCATGGCCACATGCGCTGTGCCCCATACCCGTTACCTGGACCTCGAGGGTCGCGCGCTCGGCGTGCTGCCGGCCTGGGCCCATGACGTCCCCCTGTTGACGCGCCTCTACCGGCAGATGGTCCTGACCCGGCTGTTCGACCAGAAGGCGGTGGCCTTGCAGCGCACCGGGCGCATCGGCACCTACGCCCCGACCCTCGGCCAGGAGGCGATAGGCGTGGCCGTCGGCAGCCTGATGCGCCCCGAGGACGTGCTGGTGCCCTATTACCGCGACACCGCCGTGCAATTGATGCGCGGTGTGCGCATGGAGGAAATCCTTCTGTACTGGGGCGGCGACGAGCGCGGCAGTGCCTATGCCGATCCGGCCGTGGCCGAGGATTTCCCGCTCTGCGTGCCTATCGCCACCCAGGCCCTGCATGCCTGCGGAGTCGCCAGTGCCTTCAAGATTCGCGGCGAACACCGGGTCGCGGTGACCACCTGCGGCGATGGCGCCACCAGCAAGGGCGATTTTCTTGAGGCCCTGAACGTCGCCGGCGCCTGGCAGCTGCCGGTGGTCTTCGTGGTCAACAACAACCAGTGGGCCATTTCGGTGCCGCGGCGTCTCCAGTGCGCGGCCCCGACCCTGGCGCAGAAGGCCCTGGGCGCCGGGTTCGCCGGCGAACAGGTGGACGGCAATGACCTGCTCGCGGTGTACGACCGGGTGCGGGTCGCCCTCGAACGGGCGCGCCAGGGCAAGGGGCCGGTGCTGATCGAATGCCTGAGCTACCGCCTGGGCGATCACACCACGGCCGATGACGCCAGCCGCTACCGCCCGGCCGAGGAGGTTCGCCAGGCCTGGCTGGCGGAACCGGTCAAGCGCCTGCAGGCCTACCTGGCCAGTCAGGGCGTCTGGGACGAGGGCCGCGAACAGGCCCTGGTTGGCGAATGCCAGGGCCTGGTGCAGCAGGCCGTGGAGCGTTTCGAGAGCGCCGCTACCCAGGCGGCGGCGTCCATCTTCGAGCATGTCTATGCCCAGTGGCCGGCGGCCTTGGCCGAGCAGCGCGAACTGCTGCTTGAGTCAGTCGCCCGTCGCCAGCAAGGAGCCGAAAATGAATGACATGAATGAGCAGAACAAGCGCGATCCGCTCGCCGAGGTCCAGGCCCTGGTCGGGCAGAAACGCAGCCTGTTGGAAGCGGTCAACCTGGCCCTGCACCGGGCCATGGCGGAAGACCCCAACGTGGTGGTGCTGGGCGAGGATGTGGGGGTCAACGGCGGGGTCTTTCGCGCCACCGCCGGCCTGCGCGAGGCCTTCGGCTTCAAGCGGGTGATCGACACGCCGCTCGCCGAAACCATGATCGCCGGCCTGGCGGTGGGCATGGCGGCCCAGGGCCTCAAGCCGGTGCTGGAAATCCAGTTCCTCGGCTTTATCTATGCGGCCATGGAGCAGCTGGTGTCCCATGCCAGTCGCCTGCGCAATCGCACCCGGGGCCGCCTGAGCTGTCCGCTGGTGCTGCGCAGCCCTATGGGTGCCGGCATCCGGGCGCCGGAGCATCACAGCGAAAGCACCGAGGCGCTGTTCGCCCATATTCCCGGGTTGCGGGTGCTGATCCCGTCCTCGCCGGCCCGGGCCTATGGCCTGCTGCTGGCGGCGATCGACGACCCGGACCCGGTGATTTTTCTCGAGCCGACTCGGCTGTACCGGATGAACCCCCAGTTGCTGCTCGACGATGGCAAGCGCTTGCCCCTGGACAGCTGTTTCACCCTGCGCGAGGGCCAGGACATCAGCCTGATCAGCTGGGGCGCCAGCGTGCACGAGACCCTGCAGGCCGCCGCGGCGCTGGCCGAGCAGGGCATCAGCGCCGAGGTGATAGACGTCGCCTGCCTCAAGCCCCTGGACCTCGACACCCTGGAGGCCTCGGTGCGCAAGACCGGCCGTTGCGTGATAGTCCACGAGGCGCCGCGCTCCGGCGGGGTCGGCGCGGAAATCGCCGCCAGCCTCTACGAGCGGGTACTGCTGGAACTGTACGCACCCATCCAGCGGGTCACGGCGCCGGACATCCCGCCGCCGCTCTACCGCCTGGAATCGCTCTATATTCCGAGCGTGGACGACATCCTGGCAGCCTGCGCCCAGGTGCTGCAGGACGCCTGAGCCGTGGCGCCCGCGCCTCGAGGAGAACCCAGATGAAATACTTCAAATTGCCCGACCTGGGCGAAGGCCTGCAGGAAGCCGAGATCGTCCAGTGGCATGTCGCGGCCGGCGAGACGGTCAAGGCCGATCAGTTGCTGGTGTCGGTGGAAACCGCCAAGGCCCTGGTTGATATCCCGGCGCCCCATGACGGGGTGGTGCTGAAGGTCTACGGCGCCGAGGGCGACATCCTGCATGTGGGCGAGCCGTTGCTGGCCTATGAGGGCGAGGACGACGCCGGCACCGTGGTCGGACGCCTGGAGGGTGGTGGCGAGAGCCAGGAGGATCATTTCTTCGTCGGGGCCGCGCCCTCCACCCGCGAGCACCTGGCGCCCCGGGCGACCCCGGCGGTGCGTCAACTGGCCCGCCAGTTGGGTGTGGAACTGAGCGGCCTGAGCGGTTCCGGGGCCGATGGCCTGATCGGTCGGGCCGATGTCGAGGCCGCCGCCCAGGGTGCCCGCGACCGTTTCGGCGGTGAGAAACTGCGCGGCGTGCGCCGCAGCATGGCGATCAATATGGCCCGCTCCCATGCCGAAGTGGTGCCGGTTACCCTGTATGGCGATGTCGATCTGCACCGCTGGGGCAGCGCCCGCGATCCGCTGCTGCGCCTGGGCAAAGCCATCGCCGTGGCCTGTAAGGCCGAGCCGCTGCTGAATGCCTGGTTCGACAGCAAGAGCCAGTCGCTCAAACTGCACAGCCATCTGGACCTGGGCATAGCCGTGGACACCCCGGACGGGCTGTTCGTGCCCGTGCTGCGCAATGTTGGCGAGCGCAGCACCGAGCAGCTCAAGGAGGGCATGGCGCGACTGCGGGCGGATGTGAAGGCGCGCTCCATCCCACCGCAGGAAATGATGGGCGCGACCATTACCCTGTCGAACTTCGGCACCTTGTTTGGCCGGTATGCCAACCCCATCGTGATGCCACCGCAAGTGGCGATCATCGGCTCCGGCGGCATTCGCGATGAAGTGGTGGCCTGGCAGGGGCAGGCGGTGATCCACCCGATACTGCCGCTGTCCC
>DATDTH010000002.1:0-3879 GCA_035290985.1 Pseudomonas sp.
TTCGGGCTGACCCAGGGGCTGAAGTCCTGAGGGGTAGTCGTTGATGATGTCTGCATATAAAAAAGCCCCGAACCAGTCGGGGCTTTTTATTGCGCGCGCGAGTTAGATCAGCTCAATGGCTACCGCGGTGGCTTCGCCGCCACCGATGCACAGCGAGGCCACGCCACGCTTGCCGCTGGTGCGTTGCAGGGCGTTGATCAGGGTGATGATGATCCGCGAGCCGGTCGAACCCACCGGGTGGCCCTGGGCGCAGGCGCCGCCGTAGATGTTGACCTTGGCGTGGTCCAGGTCGTGCTCACGCATGGCCAGCATGGTCACCATGGCGAAGGCTTCGTTGATCTCGAACAGGTCGACTTGCTCCTTGTTCCAGCCGGTCTTCTTGAGCAGGTTGCTTATGGCGCCGATAGGCGCGAGGGTGAACTCGCTCGGGTCCTGGCTCTGGGTGGCATGGCCAACGATGCGGGCCAGGGGTTTGAGGCCGCGGCGGCTGGCTTCTTCGGCGGTCATCAGCACCAGGGCGCTGGCGCCGTCGGAGATCGAGCTGGCATTGGCGGCGGTGATGGTGCCGTCCTTGCGAAAGGCCGGTTTCAGGCCGGGGATCTTCTCCAGGTTGGCGTTCAGCGGCTGTTCGTCATCCTTCACCAGCACCTCACCCTTACGGGTGGTGACGCTGACCGGCACTATCTCGGCCGTGAGCGAACCGGCGACGATGGCGGTCTGGGCGCGTTTGAGCGATTCGATGGCATAGGCGTCCATTTCCTCGCGGCCAATGCCGTAGAGATCGGCGGTTTCCTGGGCGAAGGAGCCCATCAGGCGGCCGGTGCGCGCGTCTTCCAGGCCGTCGAGGAACATATGGTCCTTGATCTCGCCATGGCCCATGCGCAGGCCGGTGCGAGCCTTCTCCAGTATGTAAGGGGCATTGGACATGCTTTCCATGCCGCCGGCGACCATCACGCTGTTTGTCCCGGCCTTGAGCAGGTCGTGGGCCAGCATCACCGCCTTCATGCCCGAGCCGCAGAGCTTGTTGACCGTGGTGCAGCCGGTGGCGCTGGATAGGCCGGCGTTCAAGGCCGCCTGGCGAGCCGGGCCCTGCTTGAGGCCGGCGGGCAGCACGCAGCCCATGATCACTTCCTGCACCTCGGCCGGGTCGATACCGGCGCGGGCCACGGCCTCGCGAATGGCCGCGGCCCCCAGATCGACGGCGGGAACACTGGACAGGCTGCCCTGGAAGCCGCCCATGGGGGTGCGGGCGCCGCTGACGATGACGATATCGGACATGAAAACTCCCTCGTTGTAAGGCTTGTGACTCGATTGGATGGAAGGCCGTGACCGGCTGCTAGGCCCGATTCTAACGCGTGACCGAAAGCCGCCAAAGAGTCATCCGGCAAATCATTCTTTTGACTGATTTCTGAACAGGCCCCTGGCCCTAGAGTGCTTCTCACTTAAAACAATAGATTCGACAGGTATTGCCATGCTCCAGACCCGTATCATCCCGCCGGCCGAGAACGCCTACCCCTTTCCTCTCTTGATCAAACGCCTGCTGCTGTCGGGCAGCCGCTACGAGAAGACCCGGGAAATCGTCTACCGCGACAGCGTGCGCTACAGCTATGCGACCTTCAACGAGCGGGTCGCGCGCCTGGCCAATGTGCTGACCGAGGCCGGTGTGAAAGCGGGCGATACCGTGGCCGTGATGGACTGGGACAGTCACCGTTACCTGGAATGCATGTTCGCCATTCCGATGATCGGCGCGGTGTTGCACACCATCAATATTCGCCTGTCGCCCGAGCAGATTCTCTACACCATGAACCATGCCGAAGATAAGTTCGTGCTGGTCAACAGTGAGTTCGTGCCGCTCTACCAGGGCATCGCCCAGCACCTGACCACGGTGGAGAAGACTCTGTTGCTCACTGACGCGGCCGAAAAGAGCGCCGCGCTGCCCAACCTGATCGGTGAGTACGAACAGCTTCTGGCCGCAGCCAGTACTCAGTACGACTTCGTCGACTTCGACGAGAACTCGGTCGCCACCACCTTCTACACCACCGGTACCACCGGTAACCCCAAGGGCGTGTATTTCACCCATCGCCAGTTGGTGCTGCACACCCTGTCCACCGCCACCGTGATCGGCAGCCTGGATAGCATCCGCCTAATGGGCACCGATGATGTCTATATGCCGATCACCCCGATGTTCCATGTGCACGCCTGGGGCCTGCCCTATGTGGCCACCATGCTCGGGGTCAAGCAGGTCTACCCCGGGCGTTACGACCCGGAGCTGCTAGTCGAGTTGTGGAAGCGCGAGAAGGTCACCTTCTCCCACTGCGTGCCGACCATCCTGCAGATGGTGATGAATGCCAAGGCGGCCCAGGGCGTGGATTTCGGCGGCTGGAAACTGATCATCGGCGGCAGCGCCCTGACCCGCTCCCTCTACGAGGCGGCCAAGACCCGCGGCATCCAGCTCACCGCCGCCTATGGCATGTCCGAGACCTGCCCGCTGGTGTCCTGTGCCCACCTGAACGACGAATTGCGCGCCGGCGGCGAGGACGAGCGCATCACCTACCGGATCAAGGCCGGCGTGCCCGTGCCCCTGGTCGATGCGGCCATCCTCGATGCCGCGGGCAATTTCCTGCCGGCCGACGGCGAGTCCCAGGGTGAGCTGGTGCTGCGCGCGCCCTGGCTGACCCAGGGCTACTTCAACGAGCCGGAAAAGGGTGCCGAGCTTTGGGCGGGTGGTTGGCTGCACACCGGCGATGTCGCCACTATCGATGGTATGGGCATCATCGATATCCGCGACCGGATCAAGGATGTGATCAAGACCGGCGGCGAATGGATTTCCTCCCTGGAGCTGGAAGATTTGATCAGCCGGCATCCGGCCGTGCGGGAAGTGGCGGTGGTGGGTGTGGCCGATCCCCAGTGGGGCGAGCGGCCGTTCGCCCTGATCGTGCTGCGCGAAGGCCAGGCACTGGACGCCAAGGGGCTGAAAGAACACCTCAAGCCTTTCGTCGAGCAGGGCCTGCTGAACAAGTGGGCCATTCCCACTCAGATCGCCCTTGTTACCGAAATTCCCAAGACCAGTGTCGGCAAGCTGGACAAGAAGCGCATTCGCCTGGATATCGTCCAATGGCAGGCAGCCGGTAGCGCGTTTCTGTCGACCCTCTAAGGACCGTGGGACGGGCGTATCGAAATGACTGGTCAGTCAAACAAGCGTTTGGCTTGCTTATTGCTGTTTTCAGGCCATTCTGGCTCGGAGCGCGGAGGGGGTAGCCCCCGGCAAACCGGTAAGCCAGGGTGTCCGGAGGTGCAAATCACACTTTCGAGGGATCAAGCGCTACCGGGTGCTGGCTATAGTCCGCATCATCCATAACAAAAAATAATGGAGTAGGTCGATGACATCTAATAAACCCTTCTGGCGCCTGGCAAAACTGCCCCTGGCCGTCAGTCTCGCATCCAGCCTGGCCGCCCCGGCGTTTGGCGTGTCCTTCGATATCGGTGAGATCGAGGGTCAGTTCGATTCGTCGCTGTCCGTCGGTGCCAGCTGGTCCACTCGCAGCGCCGATCCCGATCTGATTGGCCTGAACAATGGCGGGCAGGGCCTGTCGCAAACCACCGACGACAGCCGTCTGAATTTCAAGAAGGGCGAGACCTTCTCGAAGATCTTCAAGGGTATTCATGACCTCGAGCTGAAATACGGCGACACCGGCGTCTTCGTGCGTGGCAAGTACTGGTACGACTTCGAACTGAAGGACGAAGAGCGCCTGTTCAAGGACATCGACGATCACAACCGCAAGGAAGGCGCCCAAGCCTCCGGCGCGCAGATCCTCGATGCCTTCGTTTACCACAACTATTCGGTCGCCGATAAGGCGGGTTCGGTTCGTCTGGGCAAGC
>DATDTH010000003.1:0-11164 GCA_035290985.1 Pseudomonas sp.
CGTTGGGCAGCAAGGTGGCAACATCGAAACTCTGTTTGGCGATATCGACGCCAACGACTGGGGACATAGCTCATCTCCTCTGTAATCGGGGCGATCGTCACGTCACTCGGTTCAGCCTTGTCAATACGAGCTCTCACGAAGTGGGCTCAAGATACCGTTCGAACAGTTATGAGTGAGTGCGGAGGATCGGAGCACAATCTACGAAACAGGCTCATGGCCTGAGGGCGGGTACGTCTTCCTGATCCTCCCCCGATGATCAGTCGGGTGCTGGCCGGTTTTTAAAGGACCGGCAAGCAAGATACAAGGGCGGGTGAAACCCGCGCATTCGATCGTGCCCATGCTCCGCGTGGGTACGCCGGTCACGCCGTCCCGCACCGCACCGCAGCGCTTCGGCGCAACCCGCGGCTCCGGCTGGTGCCGCTTATTGGCTGAAGGCGCCCTGGCTCAGGCGGGTGTCGATGGTCACTTCGGTGGTGGTCATCAGCTTGTGCAGCGGGCAACGATCGGCCACGCGCTTGAGGGTCGCGCGTTGCTCGTCGTCCAGCACGCCTCTGAGGGTCAGTTCGACGGTCAGGGCATAGAGCCCCTGTTTTTCCTGGCTGCCGTCATGGCTGACCTCGACCGAAACACCGGTCAGGGGAATGTCGTGGGCGCGGGCATACTGCATCAGGGTCAGCGCCTTGCAGGCGCCCAGGGCGGTATCGAAATAGTCATGGGGTTCCGGCGCGGCACCTTCGCCGCCCAGGGTCTTGGGCAGGTCGGTGCTCAGCTCGAACTGATCGTCGATGCGGATGCCGTGGCGGAAACCTTCGCTGGATTCGGTGGTAACGGTAAGGGTCATGGGACTGCTCTCGCGGGGTGGGCGTTCGGTTATAAGGTATAGAGCCCGCTCCTGGCGCGGACGTTCCCTTGGTGTTTCCCTGCGTGGCAGAAGTTGGCCCTGAACCCCATGGCACCGCGCGGGGTCTACCCTGCCAGCCTTGTCTATCCGGAGAAATGCCCTTGTCCCTTTTTCGCCATGGCCTCGTTCTGTTGCTCGGCCTGTCGACGTTCGAGGCTGCGGCCCGGGCCTACAGCGATGCCCACCTGCATTATGTGGATTTCTTCCAGGAGAGCACCGGCATGCCTGCGTTGTTGGCGGCGATGGCGGCGGGGCGGGTCGAGCACGTCATGCTCTCCGGCGTTCCGGTCGCGAAGAAGTGGCATGAGGATGAGCCCAAGCGGCCGCGCTATTACGCCGGGGACGATGCCGTTGCCTACTGGTACAGCGCCACCGATGTGCTGGTCGCCGCGGCGGTGAAGGGCTTGCCGGCCGAGCAGCGCGAGCGCTTTCACCCCTTCCTCTCCGGCTTCAACCCGAACGACATGAATGCCGCTGCCCACATCCAGCGCATGCTCGATCTGGATCCCGGTCTGTGGCAGGGCATAGGCGAGGTCTTCACCCGTCACGACGACCTCACCGCCCTGATCCAGGGCGAAACGCCGCGGGCGGACAACCAGGCCCTGGCGCGGGTCTATCACCTGGCGGCGGAGCACGACCTGCCGGTGATGCTGCATGCCAATATCACCTCCAAGCGCGAGAACAATCCGCTCTACCTGGCGGAGATCGAGGCGCCGTTGCGCAACCATCCCCATGTGCGTTTTATCTGGGCCCATGCCGGCACCAGCCTGGAACTCCATCGGCACCTGCAGAAGCTGAGTTTCCTTTTGCCGACCCTCGAGCGCCTACTGGACGACTATCCGAACCTCTATATCGACCTGTCCTGGAGCATGCTGCGGCCCTACCTACTGGATGACCAAGGCCGTCCCGATCGGCAATGGGTCGAGCTGGTCGAGCGTCATCCCGAGCGGTTCATGCTGGGTTCCGATGCCTTGGGGCGCTTCGACAAGCTGGGCGACTACCTGCACGGCTTCGACCCCTTCCTTGATGCCCTGTCCCCGGCCGTGGCCCGGAAGGTGGCGCGGGACAACTTCCTCGCCGTATTGCCGCGCCCGGCGGCACCGTCGCCCGACTGAACGCGCCGCGGGACTGTCATCAGCCTGTCATGCCGGCGTCATAGGCTCGCCCCATCCCAATCAAGGAGTGCGAGATGAAAGCTGTCCACCTGAGTGCGTTGATCCTCCTGGGCCTGAGCGCCAGCCCGGCCATGGCCGAGGTGCGGATCGAGGGGCCGATCGAGTATGGGGTGTTCGCCACCGCGTTCAAGGACCCGCAGCCGGGCGAGCGGGTGCTGAGCCGCGCCGATCAGGCGATCGAGCGGACCGACCGGGTGCCGGCCAGGCTCGGCACCAAGTTCGGCATGCGCTACCGCTTGCAGGGCAAGAGCGAGGGCGATACGCCGTTGACCCTGGTCTATTTCACACCGGGGGTGGTGACGCCGGATGGCGAGCGCCATGACCGCTTCGAGGTGGTGCAGAAACTGGTGCCCAATGCCCCGCTGGACGTGATGGCTTTCGAGTTCAGTGAAGCCCATGAGGTGGTGCCGGGCGAGTGGCATTTCCTGTTGTTCCAGGGCGACCGCAAGCTGGCCGAACAGCGATTCGAGGTGCGTTGATTCCGGGCTAGCGCGCGGTCCCGATCGGGCCGAGGCGGCGCTCACAGTAGCCAATTGCACACCCATAAAAAACGGCGCCCGTGGGCGCCGTTTCGGTTCAGGGCTTGGAACTCAGCCCTTCCAGCGCTGCAGGATCAGGGTGGCGTTGGTGCCGCCGAAGCCGAAGCTGTTGCTCATCACGGTGTTGAGGGTGACGTTCTCGCGGGTCTCGCGCACGATCGGCAAGTCGGCGACTTCCGGGTCCAGTTCCTCGATATTGGCCGAGGCGGCGATGAAGTTGCCTTCCATCATCAGCATGCAGTAGATCGCTTCGTGCACGCCGGCGGCGCCCAGGGAGTGGCCGGACAGGCTCTTGGTCGAGCTCAGTGGCGGGGCCTTGTCGCCGAACACCGCCCGCACGCCCTTGATTTCGGCAACGTCGCCGACCGGGGTGGAGGTGCCGTGGGTGTTGAGGTAGTCGATCGGGCCATCGACCGTGGCCATGGCCTGCTGCATGCAGCGGATCGCGCCTTCGCCGCTCGGGGCGACCATGTCGTAGCCATCCGAGGTGGCGCCGTAGCCAACGATTTCGGCGTAGATCTTCGCGCCGCGCGCGAGGGCATGCTCCAGTTCCTCGACCACCACCATGCCGCCGCCGCCGGCGATGACGAAACCGTCACGCTTGGCGTCGTAGGCCCGCGAGGCCTTCTCCGGCGTCTCGTTGTACTGGCTGGAGAGGGCGCCCATGGCGTCGAACAGGAAGCTCTGGCTCCAGTGTTCTTCTTCGCCGCCACCGGCGAAGACCATGTCCTGCTTGCCCAGCTGGATCTGCTCCATGGCGGCACCAATGCAGTGGGCGCTGGTGGCGCAGGCCGAGGAGATCGAGTAGTTGACCCCCTTGATCTTGAATGGCGTGGCCAGGCAGGCGGAGACCGTGCTGCTCATGGTGCGGGTCACGCGGTAGGGGCCGACGCGCTTGACGCCTTTCTCGCGCAGGATATCCAGGGCTTCCATCTGGTTGAAGGTGGAAGCGCCGCCGGAACCGGCGATCAGGCCGACGCGCGGATTGGAGACCTGCTCCTCGCTGAGGCCGGCATCCTTGATCGCCTGCTCCATGGACAGGAAGGCGAACGCCGCGGCATCGCCGACGAAGCGTTTGACCTTGCGGTCGATCAGGGCGTCCTGATCGATGTCGATGGAGCCGGAAACCTGGCTGCGTAGCCCCATTTCGGCGTATTCCGGATTGAAACGGATACCTGCTTTGCCCGCACGGAGGTTGGCAGCAACGGTGTCTTTATCATTGCCCAGACAGGAAACGATGCCCAGACCGGTGATCACGACGCGACGCATGGGGAAGATCCTTTAGAAACTGTCGGTAGAGGTGAACAGGCCGACGCGCAAGCCTTCGGCGCTGTAGATCTCGCGGCCATCGACGCTCACGGTGCCGTCGGCGATCGCCAGGACCAGCGAGCGATTGATGGTGCGCTTGATCTGAATGTTGTAGGTGACCTTCTTGGCCGTGGGCAGTACCTGGCCGAAGAATTTCACTTCGCCCGAACCCAGGGCGCGGCCACGGCCGGCATTGCCCTGCCAGCCGAGGTAGAAGCCAACCAACTGCCACATGGCGTCGAGGCCCAGGCAGCCCGGCATCACCGGGTCGCCTTCGAAGTGGCAGGCGAAGAACCAGAGGTCCGGGTTGATATCGAGCTCGGCGACCAACTCACCCTTGCCGTACTTGCCGCCGGTGTCGCTGATATGGGTGATACGGTCGATCATCAGCATGTTCGGGGCGGGCAGTTGCGCATTCCCCGGTCCGAACAGCTCGCCGCGACTGCAGCGCAGCAGGTCTTCATGGGTGAAGGCGTTTTGTTTGGTCATGCGAGCTCCTCAATAATCCCCATGGCGCAGGGCTGGGCGAATCGTCCGACGGCCTGCGCACCCAAGGTGTCTGCTGGCAGCCTAGTCATAGACTGTTGCGTTGTGGTGAAAGTCACAGCTTTGTGAGTACAGTTGTGCTCCCGCCCCTCCGACAGCCGCCAGGCGCTGTGCCAGAGCCTGGACAGGGCAAGCTTGCCGCACTTTATCACGCCTGACCACTGGCCGAAGGTCGCGCGCCCAGCCAGCGTTGCAGTATATGTTGCAGGTCGACGCGCTTGAACGGCTTGGCCAGGTAGTCGTTCATGCCCGCCGCCAGGCAGGCCTCGCGGTCGCCCTGCAGGGCATTGGCGGTGAGTGCGATGATCGGTACCGCGGCGCAGTCGGGCAGCAGGCGGATTTGCCGAGTCGCTTCGTAACCATCCATCAGCGGCAGGCGGCAGTCCATGAGGATCGCGGCGAAGCCCTGGCGCTCGACACTGCGTACCGCTTCCAGGCCATCGCCGACCAGGCTGACCTGGTAGCCCAGGCTGCGCAGCATGGCTTCGATCACCGTTTGGTTGACCGGGTTGTCCTCCACCAGCAAGACCCGCTGGCCGCCGCCAGCGTCGCTCTTGTGCAGGGGGCCGGGGAAGGGCGCCACGGCTTGGGTGGTAAAGGGCAAGGGCACTTCCAGGGTGAAGGTCGAACCCTGTCCTTCCTGGCTTTCGGCGCGCAGGGTGCCACCCATGCGCTCGGCCAGGGTGCGGGCGATCGGCAGGCCGAGGCCGGTACCGCCATAGCGCCGGGAAATCGAGCTGTCGGCCTGCTGGAAGGCGTCGAACATATGCTCCAGGCGCTCGGGCGAGATGCCGATGCCACTGTCATGCACCGCGCAGCTGAACCAGAGCACCTGCTCGTCCAGGGGTTGCCAGCGGATCTCCAGGTGAATGCCGCCTTCCTCGGTGAACTTCAGTGCGTTGCCGATCAGGTTGACCAGGATCTGCCGGATGCGGGTCGGGTCGCCCTGCACCTCGAGCCGTTCCAGGCCCGCCTGGGTATCGACCTGCAGGGTCAGGCCGCGCTGTTGCGCGCTGTGCTGGAAGACCTGCATCGAGCCCTGGATCAGGTCCAGCAGGTTGAAGGCGATGCGCTCCAGTTCCAGGGCGCCGCGTTCGATTCGCGAGAAATCGAGGATGTCGTTGATCACCTTGAGCAGGTGTTCGGTGGACTCGGTGGCCAGCGCCGAGTACTCCGCCTGCTCCCGGGTCATCTCGGTGGTTTCCAGCAATTGCAGCATGCCCAGCACGCCATTCATGGGGGTGCGCAATTCATGACTCATCATGGCCAGGAAGTCGGATTTTGCCCGGTTGGCCTGCTCGGCGTCTTCCCGGGTGCGGATCAACTGGGCGATGGCCTGCTGCTGTTCGCTGCTGGCCTGATCCAGGCCGCTGGCCAGGTTGTTGATGTGCCGCGCCAGATCGCCGAGTTCGGTGTCGGCGACCTCGGGCAGTGGCCGGCGGTAGTCGCCGGCTTGAATCGCCTTCACCGCTTCGCCCATGGCGCTGATGGGTTGCGAGATGCGCCGGGCCAGGCGCCGAGCCAGCAGGTAGGTGAACAGCAGGGCGAACAACGCCAGGACGGTGGCCTTGAACAGGATCTCCTGCTGGCGAGTATTGAAGGCGTCGTTGGACATGCCGACCACCACGCGTCCCAGATAGTCGTCCGCGAGGGAGGCCGCCGGGGCGTCCGCGGGGGGCAGGAAATCATTGTCCAGGGCGATCCGCTGCAGGCGAATGGGCGCGTGGAACACCTCGACCTGGGGCGCGCTCAGGTCTTGGCGCGTGGGTTGTTCGGCGTACACCAGGATCCGGTCCTCGCGGTCGCGGACCTCGAGGAAACGCACATGGGACGTGCTCAAGGTGGCTTCGAGCAGGCTGTTGAGCACCGCCACGTTACCGGCGATCACGCCGTATTCGGTGGCCGGCGCCAGCTGGTTGGCGATCAACTGGCCGGTGTGGTTGAGCTCCTGGCGCAGGTCCTGCAGCCGGGCATAGGTGAAGAAACTGGTCAGCAGCAGGGTCAGCAGCAAGGCCGGACCGACGCTGATCAGTTGCGTGCGGGCATGGATGTCCCAGCCTCGGCGCAGGCTCATGGGCTGTTCTCTCCTGCGGCCAGTTGCCGCGCCAGTTCGGCGTCGTCAGCCAGGCGGATACCCAGGGCGCGTGCGACCTGGTGGTTGCCGAGCACCTTGAAGTGGCTCGGATACAGACTTTGCGGCCAGTGCTGCGGGGGCTGGTCGAGCAGGCCGTCGAGGGTGGCCAGCCAGTCGTCCTGGTCGCTGTAGCTGCTGGCCAGGCTGCCGGCCCTGACGAAGGCGGCACTGGGGCCGAGCAGCGCACGCTCCTGGGCATAGCTGGTCAGCAGCAGGCTCTTGACGGTCTGCGAATTGTACAGTTCGGGGACATCCAGGCCGAGCAGCAGGTCGCTGTTCTTCAGCACGGCGAGCAGGGGACGGTTGTCGCGCACATCGCTCCACAGCTGTCCGACTATGGTCAGGCCCAGGGGTTCTGCCGCCTGCTGCAACTCCGCCAGCAGAAATTGACTGTGCGTGCCATGCAGCACGCCGATGCGTTTGGCTTGTGGCAGCAGCAGGTGGGCCAGGCGCAACTGACGGGCGGGCGCTGGGTCGCTCCAAAGCAGGCTGATTCCGCGAGGCCGGCCCGCTCCGAGCAGGCGCTGCGCCTGCACGCGGCTGATGCGCAGCACCAGGCTGGGTGGGCCCTGGGAAATGCCCAGGCGCCAGCTCAGGGCGTCCTCGCCCAGCAGCACCAGGCGGGTGTCGACGCTTGGCGGCGGCCCGCGGCGCAGTTCGGAGAGGGGCAGGAAGCGGACCTGGTCCTGGGGCCGGCGCTCGGCCAGTGCGGCACTGAAGGCGCGGGCCGCCGGGCTGTCCGTGCCGCTCAGCAGCACGGGCGCGGCCGTCAGTCGGGTGGCGAGCAGCAGGCCCGCACACAGCAGGAGCAGCTGTAGCAGCCAGGGGCTTGGGCTCATCCTTGAGGTCGAGGGCGGCATACTAGAATTCGAGTTCTGCGCTGAAATACAGCAGGTGGCGATCCTCGTAGCGGTTATCGCTCCAGGTCAAGGGTTCGTCGTCCAGGCGCTGCTGCAGGATGCCGGCCAGTTCGAGCTGGGCGCTGCCCAACTGTAAACGCTTGGCCAGGCGCAGGTCGAGGCGCTCGAAGCGTTGTTCATTCAGGGCGTCGGCGCCGTAATAGAAGAGCGCGCTGGACCAGCCCTCACCCCAGTCACGCATCCAGCCGGCCGAGCCACTGTGGCGGGCGGTGAGGCGCTGGTCCTGGGTGCTGCTGGCCCTGGAGTCGACGTAGGCATAGCTCAGGCGCAGGCGGTCGGACGGATTCAGGTGCCAGTCCAGTTGGGTTTCCGCCCCGGTAAAACGGATATGGTTGCTGTTGCTCGGGGTGAAGTCGAACAACCTCAGCGGTTCGCTGATCATCTGGGTGATTTCGTCATGAAAAACCTTGATGTCCAGGTTCAGTCCCAGGTGCTCGAAGAAGCCGTTATAGCCCAGCTCCCGGGAACGCATGATCTCCTGCTCGAGGTTGCCGGGACCCTGGGCGCTGGCGAAGAAATAGGCGTTGCGTTGACCGAATGGAGTGGGCTCCAGATCGCTGGCCCGGTAGCTCCAGTCGGCATCGTTTTCGAACATGTCCGGCGAGCGCACCGACTCGGCGTAGACCGCCCGCAGGCCATGACGCGGGGTGATCAGGTAGTTCAGGGCCAGGCGCGGGCTCAAGGAACTGCCGGTCAGTTGGTCGTCCTCCAGCATGGCGCCGCCCTGCAGCAGCCAATGCTCGTCCAGGCGCCATTCGAGATGACCGAACAGGCGCCAGATTTCGTTGTTCAACTTACCGTTGAGAAAGGTTCTGGACGCCGCCTTGTCGTAGCGGTAGCTCAGTCCGCTGACCAGGCGCAGGCTGTCGGACAGGCTGAGGGTGTCCTGCAGTTCCAGGTCATAGCGGGTCTCGCGCAGGTTGTTGTCGATGTCGCCGCAGGTCCGGGTCGCACCGCCTGTGCGCAGTTGATTCAGGACAGCGATGGCCAGGGCCTGCTGCTCGAGGGTGCCGGACGGGGGTTGATACAGGCCGCGGCCGATATTGCGCACCAGGCTTTCGGTGTAGCTCGGCGACAGTGTGTAGAGTTGGCCCAATTGCGGGCTGAAGGCGATGGCCGCTTCGCAGGCTTGCCACTGCTGCCTGCGCTCCCAGTGTTGCGCCTGGGCCTGGACTTGCAGGCTGTGGTCGGCGTCAAGGTCCAGGGTCCAGCGGGCCGAGCCGGCGTAATCGCGGGCCTCGATATCGGAGCCTTCGCCGCTGGGGGGCGGCGTGCCAAACAACGACTGATAACTGTAGGGCCGCTGATTGCTGCCCTCCTTGGCCGCCAATTGCCAATCCAGGGTCTGGTTGTAACTCAGGGTATGGCTGGTGGACAGGTGGAAACGGCTCAGGCGGCGGCTGTCGCGGTAATCCTGATCCGCGGCATTGTGATCGAACCCCTCATCCTCCTGGCCGGACAATGACAGCCGCGCGTGGCTGTTGCCCCAGGCCAGCCCGTGGCTGGCATACCAGTCCTGGATGCCGCGCTGGCCCTGGGTGGTCTTCAAACGTGTGCCCTGGCTGTCGGCGGGGGCGCGGGTGAGGATATTGATCACCCCCATCAGGGCATTGGCACCGTAGCTGACGGAGTTGGGCCCGCGAAAGACCTCGATGCGCTCGATGTCCTCGAGGGCGACCGGGATATCGCTCCAGTCGACGTTGGCCAGGCCCGGGTGATACACCGAGCGGCCATCCACCAGAACCTGCAGGCGTCGCGCTTCGGTGGCGTTGGTGCCATGGTAGTTGACGGTGGCCTGGTTGCCGTTGCGGTAGCCGATCATCATCCCCGGTACCAGGCGCAGCAGTTCGGGGATGTCCCGGGCGCCGCTGGCCTTGATCAGAGCGCTGTCGAGCACGGTGATGCTGCCGGGTACGGCTGCCGGGGCCTGTTTCAGGCGGGTGGCGGTCAGGACTTCGGGCAGCGCCTGGCTGTCGTTGAACAAGTCGTCAGCCAGCGCCGGACTGGTCCCCAGTACAGCCAGCAAGGCGAGGGGTAATGGCGCACTAATACCCATGGGCAAGGAGCAACCTTGTTCGCAAGAGGAAGTTCGGCATGTTAACCGAGGAATCGGGCTTTACCAGTGGGTGAGCGCTCTAGAACGGGAAATTTGATGGAATCATACCAATCGGAGAAATAGTCGACGGGGTAGGGATTCCTGGTGGGAAGCGCTGGCCGCTGGCGAGGCGGCCCGTATAATGGGCGCACTTGCGTCGACTATGGATTCGTTAT
Source organism: Pseudomonas sp. (assembly GCA_035290985.1). Classification (GTDB taxonomy): domain Bacteria; phylum Pseudomonadota; class Gammaproteobacteria; order Pseudomonadales; family Pseudomonadaceae; genus Aquipseudomonas. Next base: position 9,795 of record DATDTH010000003.1, read on the forward strand.
GACTGAACAGCAACCTATCGCAGTGCTCGGGGGCGGCAGCTTCGGCACCGCGATTGCCAATCTCCTGGCGCAAAACGGTCAGCGCGTGCTGCAGTGGATGCGCGATCCCGAGCAGGCCGAGGCGATCCGTATCCATCGCGAGAATCCGCGCTACCTCAAGGGCGTGAAGATTCACCCCGGCGTGGAGGCGGTGACCGACCTGCCGGCCACCTTGAATGCCTGTCGGCTGATCTTCGTCGCGTTGCCTTCCAGTGCCTTGCGCACCGTGCTGCAACCCCTGGCCGACCAACTGACCGGCAAGCGCCTGGTGAGCCTGACCAAGGGCATCGAGGCCGAGAGTTTCAAGCTCATGAGCCAGATACTCGAAGAAATCGCCCCGCAGGCGCATATCGGTGTGCTGTCCGGGCCCAACCTGGCCCGCGAAGTGGCCGAGCACGCCCTGACCGCCACCGTGATCGCCAGTGAGGACGAGGGGCTCTGCCAACAGGTGCAGGCTGTCCTGCATGGCCGGACCTTCCGGGTCTACGCCAGTGCCGACCGCTTCGGCGTGGAACTCGGTGGTGCGCTGAAGAACGTCTACGCCATTATCGCCGGCATGGCGGTGGCCCTGGGCATGGGGGAGAACACCAAGAGCATGCTGATCACTCGCGCGCTGGCGGAAATGACCCGTTTCGCGGTCCACCTCGGCGCCAATCCCATGACCTTCCTCGGCTTGGCCGGGGTCGGCGACCTGATCGTGACCTGCTCCTCGGCCAAGAGCCGCAATTATCAGGTGGGGTTCGCCCTGGGCGAAGGCCTCAGCCTGGAAAGCGCCGTGGCGCGCCTGGGCGAGGTGGCCGAAGGGGTCAATACCCTCAAGGTACTCAAGGCCAAGTCCGAAAGCCTGCAAGTCTACATGCCCCTGGTCGCCGGCCTGCATGCGATCCTGTTCGAGGGCCGTACCCTGGCCCAGGTGATCGAGGCGCTGATGCGCGGCGAACCCAAGACCGATGTCGATTTTATTCCTGCCAGCGGTTTTTAGCGGGAACCGGAGGCTTCAATCCGGTTCCCATGTCTAACTCTGTCGTCTACAAGGAACGCTTCAATGAGTGAACCGACCCTGCAACGCGAATCCCTGGGCCTGCGCGTCATCTGGATGCTGCTGTTCACCCTCGTCTGGCAACTGGCCGAGTTGTTGCTCGGTGTGGTGGTGCTGGTGCAACTGGGTTATCGCCTATTCTACGGGGCGCCCAGCGCCAGCCTGCTGGGTTTCGGCGACAGCCTGTGCCAGTACCTGGCGCAGATCGGTCGTTTCGGCACCTTCAACAGTGACGAGAAACCCTGGCCCTTCGCCGACTGGCCGACGCCGCGTGCACCCGAAGGGGAAAAGC
>DATDTH010000004.1:0-2878 GCA_035290985.1 Pseudomonas sp.
CGTTGGGCAGCAAGGTGGCAACATCGAAACTCTGTTTGGCGATATCGACGCCAACGACTGGGGACATAGCTCATCTCCTCTGTAATCGGGGCGATCGTCACGTCACTCGGTTCAGCCTTGTCAATACGAGCTCTCACGAAGAGGGCTCAAGATACCGTTCGAACAGTTATGAGTGAGTGCGGAGGATCGGAGCACAATCTACGAAACAGGCTAATGGCCTGAGGGAGGGTACGTCTTCCTGATCCTCCCCCGATGATCAGTCGGGTGCTGGCCGGTTTTTAAAGGACCGGCAAGCAAGATACAAGGGCGGGTGGGGCCGTCTAGGTGAAACCCGCGAGTTCTGCGGACTCCAGCCCGTCCACTGTCCATGGACAGTGGACAGGGCCCGCACGCGCCATCAGGCATACAACCAGCGCTGCAACGCCTCCAGATTGCTGACCACGATCTGCTGGGCGGCGGCCTTGGCCTGGATCTTGTTCGGGTCGATCTGGTAGCGCTGCAACACGTACTGCACCAGGGCGCCGCGGCTGGGGATGACGAGCTGGCCGTCCTGCATGCCAAAGTCGGTCTCGATAATGGCCTTCTGCGCGGGCTTCAGCCGCGAGTCCGGCGCCAGGATCACCGGCACTTCGCTCATCCAGCCTTCGTCGCCCTCGCGGCCATGCTCGCTGGCGTCCAGCAGTTCGGATTCGCCGCGAAAGCGGCTGAGGACGAAGTCCCGGTAGTCGCCGTTCTTCTCGCAATGGGCGCGCACATGCCAGCGCATGCCGGTGAACACCAGGGTGTGCGGGGCGATCAGGCGGATCTCCGGCTCGGGGTTGGCCAGCGAGACGTACTCGGTCTCCAGGCGCAGGCCCTCGCGGCAGGCCTTGAGGATCGGCCGCAGGGTTTCCGGGCGGATGCTGCGGTCCGGCACCCGCAGCACCTCGGTGTGGGCATAGGCCAGGGCCAGCCCCTCGATATGCGGTGCCCGTTCACGGCTCTGGTTGACCAGGTGCAGGTAGGCGCTGGCGCTGTCGTCGATAAACAGCGGCTTGAAGCCTTTACTCGGTATGTAGCCCTTCAGGCGCTTGTCATAGGTAAGGTTTTTAGGCGCATGTTCGGTGATGTAGGTGTTGATGTCCTTGGACGCCTGCTGCCGGCTGATGCCGAAGCTCTGCACCAGGTGATTGGTGGTCAGCCGGCCTTCCCACCAGACCACGGTCTCGATCAAGCGGTAGCGCAACGCCAGATCCCAGCGCACCTGTTCGATGGCCTGCTTGCGTTTCATCCCGGGACTCCTGTGCGAAAACTTTACCTGTATGAATCTACATTATAGATATGTCGCATCAGGCTACATATCGTGTCGCTGTGATTCAAGCGCCAGACGCTGAATCAGCACGCTCAACGGGCCCGTGCCCTTTATTACCTGCTAAAGAGGCAGACCATGGACGACCTGAACCCGCTTGGCGCCCTGTTGGGCATCGGCGTGCCGCTGTTGGCGGTGCTGCTTCTGGGGCTCTGGGTGCAGGGCATCTGCCTGCTGGACCTGCGCGAGGAGCTGGCCGGACGCGCAACCCTGCTGCAGCGCCAGCGCGCCATCCAGGCCGAACTGCGGGCGGAAAACCGCGAGCTGCAGTCGGCGCTGCGGGCCGAGCGCGCCCATGTTGCACAACTGACCCGCAAGCTGGCGCTGCTTCACGCGCTGCTGCCGGCCTGATCATGAACAAGGAAACAGCTGGAATGACTCGACTCGATCGCAACAACGAGCACCCCCTGACCTTGGCATCGAAAAAAAAGCCGCGCAAAAATCAATCTGCAGCCCTGCCAGCTTTCGGCTGGCAGGGCGTGCGCATCGCAGGAGGCGAAACATGAAGCTGCTCGGGCAGCAACCGGGCAACGCGCGGATGCTATGGAGCAACGTTTGCACGAACAGGCTTTACAGCATGCTCAGTTGAGCAAGCGTGTTGCCGTTGGCATCAGCTTGCAGGGGATTGCGCGGGTGGGATGGGCGGCTGCTGCGGTGTTCCTAGGCAGGGTGGCTTGCGGTATTTGGGGGGCTGTAAGCTGGAGTGGCTTTCATTGTTTTTGTCTGGAAGCCGCGTGCTTAGGGTGTTTCAGCCTTTCGCTAGGCTAAGATAAAAGTTTTTATATTGTGCGCTTGGCCGGTGGTACAACCTACTTTCAAGTCGGAACAGCGCAGTTTTAGAGCCAATTTCTTGCTGAGGATCACAAATCGATGGCCCAGTCCAAGCCCTGGTCTTTTTATGGGCGGCGTTCCGAGCGGCTGCAGATGCAGCAAATGCTGGAGCGTAATCGTTGGTTTTTTCTGCAGATTTCCGGGCGTCGCCGTATCGGTAAAATAACGCTGATTCAGCAAGCGCTGCAGGCACGCTTCCGCTCCTGGCAGGTTGAGTATGTCGCGATTGCCCCTCGGATAAATGCTGATCTGTTCCAGCAACTCGAAAGGCTGGGAGTCATACCCCAGGATCTGATAGCACTGACGGCAGACCTTTAGATTTAGAGCGATATGGATGAACGTAATTGAGGCCTTAGCTGCGAGCCTCCGTGCTGCCCCACCAGACCACGGTCTCGATCAAGCGGTAGCGCAACGCCAGGTCCCAGCGCACCTGTTCGATCGCCTGCTTGCGTTTCATCCCGGGACTCCTGTGCGAAAACTTTACCTGTATGAATCTACATTCTAGATATGTCGGCTCAGGCTACATATCGTGTCGCTGTGATTCAAGCGCAGGGCCGAAGTGCCTGAACAGGGAGACAGCTGCAATGACTCGACTCGACCGCATCAAGGGCTGCCTGCTGGGCGGCGCCGTCGGCGATGCCCTGGGCGCCCCGGTGGAGTTTCTCGAATGGCCGGCCATCGAAGCGCGCTTCGGCCCGG
>DATDTH010000005.1:0-3658 GCA_035290985.1 Pseudomonas sp.
TTGCGCGCAGCGGCAGCCTCGATATCGGTCTCGGCGCCCATGGCCAGCCGCGCGGCCTCTTTGCGGGCAACCTGTGCAGGGGTATCGGCGCGGCGCTTGAACGCCTCGTCGATGACCGCCGCATCCTCACGGAAGCCGTGCTCATTGGTAGTAACCATGGGCACAACATGGAACACCTCGTGTCCGTTGGCGTCAGTGGCCACCACCTGGGCAGCGTCGTCGCGCCACGGGTTGACGGTGATCATCAGGCGCTCGTGCACCATCACCCCCGGCACGCCGGCCACGTTGTACTCGCGGCCCTCGAAGGTCACGGTCAAATCCGTGCGCACCTTGCGGCTGACCGGCTCGGCCACCGCCAGGCGGCGGCACTCCTCAACGCTCGGCGCCTTGATCAGCTGGCCCTGAAGGATGCTCATCCACATGGCGGTGCGCGGTTGCTTGTAGCGCGAGTGCACCGCCGTGGCGTTGAAATAACCGCGCCAGATCGCCGCCATGGCGTTCAGCTCGTCCAGGTCGGCCACCGGCTGGTAGCGCAGCCCGGCCTCGAACTTGCGCTCGATCAGGTTCCGCGCGTTCTCCACCTGGCCGGTCACCCGTGCCGCCCCCGGTGCGTGAACGATCATCTTGATGCCCAGCGAGCGGCACAGGTTCTTGGTCATCGCCGAGGTGTTGGCCGAGCCGGGGTCCATCATCAGAATGCGCGGCACGCCGTGCAGCACATCCGCGCCGCCGCGCTCTTGCATGGCGTTGATCAGCACACTGCAGAGGTTCTCGCTGCTCTCGGCCCCCATCACATACTCAACATAAACCCAGCCGCTGGTGTGGTCGGTGATCTCATATGACCACACCCGGTTGGCGGTGATGCGCGCCAGATTTTTCGGCTTGTTTTTGTAGAACTTGTCCGCATCCATCACCTGTAGGCCGTTAACCTTGGCCGAGGGTTGCAGGTAATAGAGCACGCACAGCGAGGCGTCGATCTGCCACACATGGTTCGGGTGTTCGCTGGCCAGCGGGGTGACCGGAGCCGGTGCCAGCATTTGCTTGGGGTGCACCTTGTAGGTGTACAAAGCACGGTTGATCGCACTCAGTGACATAGGCCGCAATTCGCCGGTGGCCTTGTCCACCGCCTCCGCGCGAATCATGCCGCAGGCGCGCAGGGCCGCGACTGCATCGCCCAGGCTGTACAAGCGTTTTTCGTTTTTGCGCGCCGTTTCAATCAGTGCGGTACCGATGATCAGTGCTTCCTCGCGGGCGAGATCACTGGTGCCGGCATCGGTACGCTGTTTGCGGGTAGTGGTGACCACGGTCACCTCCTCAAGTTTGCGATAAAGGGTTGCCAGCGACAGGCGCAGATCCTCCGCTGCCGCCTTGCACAGCGCCGTGCGAGTGCCGTGGGCCGCGGCGTCCAGCTCGCGGCTCAAGTCAACCAGGCGTTGGGTGATGACGGCGCTCATGGGTCAGGCGCCCTGTTGCTGCTGGATCCAGCCGAAGTCTTCCGCGCTATCAAGCTCTGCCGGCAGGCCGAACTCCATGCGAATACCGCCCAGCACGGCCTCCAGGTGCGCAATCAAACTGGCCTTGAACAGCAGGTGATCCATGCCGGCGCTCTCGCCATGCTCGGCGAGCTTGTTGAAGCCCTCGCGCACCTTGCCCAGCAGCACGGCCTCCGCCTCGAAGGCCAGCGCACTGACCTCCTGGCGCAATTCCTTGGCCTCTTCATTGGGTGGCAGCACGGTCACCCTGGGCTGTTTGGCCAGCTTGGTGGCCAGCTCGTCGATACGGGCATTCTTGTCGGCCAGCACCCGGCCCTGGGCTTCCTTGTCCTCGCGGGTTTCGCGCAGGGCTTTGCGCAGCTCCTTGACCGACATGGTGGCTACATCGTCGAGCGACAGCTCGCCGGTCTGGCCGGTCAGCTCCAGCTCCTGCAGCTCGCCGTCGTCGAGCACCAGCATCTCGAACAGCTTGGTCTGGTTGCCAAGGGCCTTGGTCAGCGCGGTATTGTTGCCGAGGCTTGCGAATTTGGCAGCGGACGCCATGAAGCGGGTAGCCACATATCGATCAATGCCAAGCGAATCCAGTCGATCAATAAACTCACCGTGGCTACAGGCCACCTTGAGCACCTGCAGGCCGCGTCCCACCTCCAGGCAGGCCTCGACGCTGCGGCGCATATTGGCGGCGATATCGCGCTGGATCAGCGCCGGGTCGGTGCAGTCCGCCGGCAGTTGATAGCCGAGCTGTGCGGCCACGGCACGCACCCGGACATCCTGCTCGGCACTCAGGCTGATCAGCTGGTTTTGCTGGGCCAGCAGGGTTTCGCCATCCAGCGCTGCGTCCGGCGTGAGGTCCACCAGCGAGCTCAGCTTGCGGCCGCGGCCGGCGCTGGACGCGAGCATCTGCTCGAGCATTTCGTCTTTGTTCTTGATCGACATCAGGCAGCACTCCGCTCAACAGTGGCGGCGAGGTTCTGTAGGCGCGCAACCGCATCGTGGCGGTTGCCGTTGCACTCGGTGAGCAGATTGCGGAACTCGTTGTGCCCGCGCATGCGGCCAGCGAAGAACGCATCGTTCTCCGCGCTACCATGGGCGTATGGGCTGTTCACAGGGGTTTCATCGACGCGGTTCTGCAGCACTCCCGCCATGCCTTGGTGAAAGGCCACGCTGCGCTGGGAGTCGTTCTCCAGCAGCTTGGCTGCCAGGGTTCGGTAGTCCATGGGTTGCTCCTTGGTGATTTCGGGGTGGTCAGTTGCGGGCGCCGGCCAGCATCCGTTGGTTGATCTCGCTAATGCGGTTCTGCATGCCGGCCATTTCATTGGCATGGGACTGGGCGAATTGCAGCGCCTTCATCCCAGGGGCGAAGCGGCCGTTGTCCAACTTCACCGCCCAGCCGGCTGCGATCAGGGTGGCCATGTAGCGGGTGATATTGGCCGGGCTCTCCCCCAGCCCCTTAGCCAGATCGCCGTTGCTCAGGCCGTCCAGGCTGTGGCCCTGGAGTGCGCTAAGGGCGCGCAACACTCGCCCGGCGCTGTCGTTGGTGCGTTGGCTAGTCATGCCTGGGCTGCCTCCTGTTGGAGGTAGCCGTACTGGCGCAATCCTTCCTGGCAGCCAGACAGCCAGGCGTCGGCCTGTGCGCTGGGCATGCAGTACGGGCAATCCTGCTTTTCGATGCCATCGAGCTTGCGGCGCAGGATGTACAGGCAACCGGCCTGATATTCGGCGCTGCGCGGGTCGCGCGGGCCGTCGAACAGACTCTTGAACAGCGCTTGGGCCTTACTCATCGTCCTGTGCTCCAAAATCGAACTGCGGGGTTTCATGCTTGGCCACGTTGCCGTGGTGCCAGGCCAGCGAGCTAAGGCCGCCGCGGATGGCTTCCAGGGTTTGCTCGGCGTTCTGCTGGCCGGCGTAGAACGCGATCAGCGCGCCGGTAGTGTTGTGCAGCACGGTTTGCAGCTGCTGCACGTCGCTGGCGTTGCAGGCCTTGCCGACCGGGATATCCACCAGCAATTTTCCGTGCGCGGCGGCCAGGTAACGGGTGATCAGCGGCATGCCGCAGGCGTGTTCCAGCGGCAGGATCAAGCTCAGCGGCAGGCGGCCGTTGCCCATCCACTTGTAGAGGGTGCTGGCGTTGTTCTGGCCCAGGTGGTCACAGGCCAGGCGCTCGA
>DATDTH010000006.1:0-5609 GCA_035290985.1 Pseudomonas sp.
GTGATGTGGTCAAGTAATTCTGGACACGGTTATAGGGTTTTATGCCGCCAAGCCTTCCATCGCCACGGGCGAGCGATGCTGGTTGGTGCTGTGAAGCCTGATTCGATTGTAATAATGGGTCAGGTAATGCAGCACATCCGGCTTGGCTTCCTCCTCCGTTTGGTAGCCTTTTTTGGGTATCCATTCCGACTTTAAGCTCCCAAAAAAGCGCTCCATCGGGGCATTGTCCCAGCAATTTCCTCGACGACTCATGCTCTGTTTGATGTCAAAACTCGCCAGCTTTTCTCTGAACTGGCAACTGGTGTAATGACAGCCCTGGTCGGAATGAAACATCACCTCCCGAGGACGTCCTCGGGACTCGAATGCCAGGCTTAACGCCTTGCAGGTGAGCGCGGAGTCCGGGCTTCTGGAGATCGCCCAGCCGACGATACGACGGGCATACAGATCCAAGATCGCGGCCAGGTAGATCCAGTGGGTACCGGCCCAGATGTAGGTGATATCGCCGCACCAGACCTGGTTGGGGGCCGATACGGTGAACTGCCGATTCAGGTGGTTCGGTGCATAACGCGCTTCTTCCTTGCACGGTTTGTAGCGGTGACGCCGTCGCTGCAGGCTCTGCAGGGCCGCTTCCTTCATGAGTCGGCCGGCCTTGAATCGACCGACCACCTGCCCCGGGACGGTTAACGCCGCCGCCAGGCTGCGGGCACCCATGGATGAACGGCTCTGCGCATGGAGTTCAATCGCCCGGGCCCTGAGGCTGTCGCGCTCCGGGTCCAGTCGATCACGTTGCTTCAGGCTGTCGTAAAAGCTGCTGCGGTTAATTCCAAACACACGGCATAAATCTGTCACGTTGTACCGCTCACTCAATTCGTCGATCAGGGCTACCGATCGAGGGAATCGTTCATCAAGAGAGCGGTAGCCTTTTTTAGGATTTCTTTCTCGAGTTCGAGTCGACGGACCCTGGCCTGAAGCGCTTGGATCTGCTGCTGCTCGGGCGTCAAAGCCTTAGCCGTTTGCGGGGTAGCGCCGCCGCGTTCTTGTTGCAGTTGCTTGACCCAGAGGCGCAGTGCCGTGGGGCCAATGCCCAGCGCCTCGCATGCCTTGGGGACGGTGTAGTTTCCATCCAGCACCAGCTGGGCGGCTTCAAGTTTGAAATCGGTTGAAAAAGAACGTCGTACTGCCATCGAACACCTCGCGTTGGGCGGTAGCGTACCGCCCTTCAGGTGTGTCCGGAATCATTAGGCCACTTCAGTTCGCGTTCCCCGCGCCTGCGAGGATGAACCGCTACGAGGTCGACGTTATGAGTGGCTCGACGGGCGTTCCCCGCGCCTGCGGGGATGAACCGTCATTGGCCCGCGCCTCGGCGCTGCTGCCAGGCGTTCCCCGCGTATCCAAGGGGCTTTCGAATCGAGTCTTTGGCGCGGGGATGAATCTTCGTTGAAAGCGTCGTTGATGTTGGTGCCGTCGCGTTCCCCGCGTCCGCATGGATGAAGCGGCCATCACTCAGCGCCATCGCAGCCGCTATAAGCGCTCCGCACGCAACCGGGCTCCGCTATTGTCGGGTTACGCCGCGCGGCGAGTACGGCGCGGCTGGACAGGTCGCAGTTCTGCGCGGCTAACCCGACCTACGAAAAGCATCCTTCCCTTGTAAGAGCGGCGGGGGGGCAATTGTGCGGGCGATCCCCGGTTCCGGCGAAACCCGTTGCCATGGATTGCGTCGAGGCTTATCCAGCGGGCGATTAGGGTGGAATCGGCGCGCAGTTCAGCGACCGCCAACTGGTGGTATCGACGTGCAGACCGGCGACGGCCCACCGTATTGTGCTGCAGCCTGCATGCCACATTGGACTCCCTGTGGTGTACTGCCTACGGCGAGTAGACCCTACCTGGACAGCGCACTCTACGGGGCTCTGTGCCTTTGATAGGACTGATGCAGCTGCTAGGTGCAACCCGCGAATCTTTAGCACCCAGGCGCACGCGAGCGGCCGTTTATATCAGTCGGGCGAGGGCTCCGCCAGTGCGCAATGCAATCAGGCATGCGCCTCGCGCTCAAGCACTTCAGCCACCCATTGATTAATACTTTTGTGTGCCAGCTCCGCTTTCACCGCGACCGAGGCATGCAGTGCGGGCTCCAGGCGCAGGCTGAGTTTTCCGGAGTAGGGCTTTTGTGGCGTGCGTTCCAGCTTGGCGCAGGTATCGAGGTAGTCGTCGACAGCTTCTTCAAAGGCTACGCGGAGTTCTTGCACCGACTCGCCGTGGAAACCAATGACATCTCGAATTCCGGCGATGTGGCCAACGAACACAGCGTCTTCGTCGCTGTATTCGATGCGTGCGGCATAGCCTTTGTAGTTCATTGCATTCATGGGGTGATTCCTGCTTGCTCAAGGAAGGTTCGGGCGTCACGAACCTGATAGGGTTTGGCTTCCTTGTCGGGGTGCGGGCGGTGGAAGGTGCCGATCACGCCGTTTAGCTCAAAGCGCACGCGTGAGCCGTTACCCTCGATAGTTCTGGCGCCGGCCGCTGCGAACAGCGATTCGATGCGTGCCCACTCAAGCGAACTTGGTGTTGGCTTGGTGAAGATGGCTCGCAGCGTGCTTTTCTGTTGGTTGTTCATGGTATCGTATCTTAATACCATGTGCTGTGCCTCACAAGGCGCGTACCGCGAGGGGCTTGGGCGCTCGGTGATTGAGAGCCCGTATGCGTGTTGCCCCTGCTGAACGATGCAGGGCGGTTGATGGCGGCGGTTCGGGATGGACGTTCCCCGCGCCCGCGGGGATGAACCGGACAGGTGCTCCCCGTAGCAGGGAACCCACCGGCGTTCCCCGCGCCCGCGGGCTCGCGGGGATGAGCCGTTTGGCTTGGCCTAGAGTATTTTTCAGGGAAATTCTGTCTACATGTTGGCGCCAATCCGCGTGGGTTACGCCGCGCGGAGAGTGCTGCGTGGTTTGCCTGACCGGCTTTTCGCGCGACTAACCCACCCTACGAAGAGCGCATCGGCGAACCCGCTGTGCTCACACCCACAAAAAAGCCCCTCGGGCGAGGGGCTTTGGTGGTCACGGACGCGGTTATTCGTCAGCCACCGCGGTGATCAATTCATTCAAGGCATCCGGCTGGCTCTTGAAGGCGCGGGCGAATACCTCGCGGTTCTTGGCCATGTAGATACCGACTTCCTCGCCCTGTTGCTCGCTGAGCGAAGGGACGGCTTGGTGCAGGACGGCGGTCAACAACTCCGCCAGTTCCAGCATCTTGTCATGACGATCGGCTTCGGCCTTATCCATAAACAAACGCTCCAGATCGCGGCTGCTGCGGTACACCACTTCGACGGCCATTCATCACCTCATATGCCTTCACGCTATTGGGTTTAACTGTGTATTCATACAGTGTATTCGACTGGGTCGGTCTTGGGTAGTGGCGTTTTTCACCCTGGCGGACGGTGCCACCCTGGGCGGCGCAGTACAACGATAATCTCTCCTCAAACCCGCCCGATGAGAGGCCTATCCTTCCATCGGTTCGTCTACCTCGGGCGTTTTGTACAGGCTATAAAAGCAAAAAAACACTGGCCAGGGGGACAAGAGGCCCTCGAAATGGCCAAAAAAAGCGAGGTAAGCGGCATGAAGTCGGGTCGGGGTATACGGATCGATGATGAACTGACGCGCCAGATACTGTTGTTCCAGGCGATCACCGAACACGCCCAGGCGGTGATCGCCGCCAAGGATCTGGAGGGCCGGTATATTTTCGTCAACCAGGAGTTCTCCCGGTTGTTCAAACGCAGGCGTGAGGCCTGTATCGGATGCACCGATCACCAATTGTTCGAGCCCGAGTTCGCCCGGGCCTTTCGCAAGGCGGATCTGCAGACAGTCAAGCGGCAACGCGCGATCATGCTCGAGGAAAAGGCCCTGGTGGATGGGCAAGTGCGTCATTACCTCTCGATGAAATTCCCCGTGCGCGACCTCGATGGCAAGCTGTTCGCCACGGGGATGGTGGCCACCGATATCAGCACCTTGAAGCAGTTGGCCGAAGAGCTGCAGCTGCAGGCCGAAACCGACGAGCTGACCGGCATCTGCAATCGCCGCAAGCTGTTCGACGTGGGCCAGCGCGAGGTCGCCCGGGCCCTGCGCTATGGCCTGCCGCTGAGTCTGGCGCTGTTCGATATCGACCATTTCAAAGCGGTCAATGACAATTTCGGCCATGGGGTAGGGGATCGAGTCCTGGTGGGGTTTTGTCATATGGTGACCGAACACCTGCGGCGCAACGATTGCTTCGGCCGCCTGGGCGGCGAGGAATTCGTGGTCATCCTGCCGCACACCCCGCTCGACCCGGCTCGGCTCTGGGCGGAGCGCATCGTGGGGCTGCTGGCCGCCGTTCCCCTGTCGGTCGATCCAGACACCGCATTGAGCGTGACCGTCAGCGCTGGCGTCGCCCACTTGAACGGCTCACTGGACAGTTTCGAGCAGCTGCTCAAGGCCGCCGACAGCCAGCTCTACCAGGCCAAATGCGGCGGGCGCAACTGCGTGCGGATGCTCGCCGATTAGCCCTGTTGGCCTGCAGGGGCGCGGTCCGGACGTACAGCGGCGCGCTGGCGCAGGGATTGGCGGCAATAGGTAAAAAGGGTTGGTCAGGAACGCCTGGTGAATGAGAATATATCTCTCTATCATTCAGTCGTTGTGGCGCCGCCGATCCTGGGCGCCCACGCAGCCGTCTTCACCTTTCCGCAGCGCAGGCTGTGCCGGTAACCGAGCATGAGTAAGCAGACCCACACGACTTCACCCTGGGCCACGGCCTCGCGCATAGTGGCGGCCAGTCTTGGGGGATATGCCCTGGCCTATGCGGCTACCGCCTTTCTCACCGTCTATCTGCCCCTGGCCCGCGGCGATCGCGCGGTATTCGCCAGCCTGGCCTGTTTCGCGGTCTGGACCGCGGCGGTCATCTACGTGTTCGCCGCGCGCAGCGCCGGCCGCGCCTGGCTGGGCCTGCTCGGGCTGGGCGGACTGATGGCCCTGGCGGCCTTTTTGCCCACTGAGTTTGGAGTCCGGCCATGAGCCTGCGTCGCAGCATGGCCGGCCTGCACACATGGGGCGGGCTGCTGCCGAGTTGGTTGTTGTTGGTCATCCTGTTCGCCGGCAGCCTGGCCTGTTTCGACAAGGAGCTGGAACGCTGGATGCGCCCAGCCCTGCATGTGCCTGGCGCGCAGAACCTGACGCTGGACCAGGCGCGGGCCTGGTTGAACCAGCAGGCGCCGGACGCCCATGCGTTCTGGATGCGCCCGCCGGATGTGCGCCAGCCCTTCTGGCGCGTCGGTTACGAGCCGGCCGATGAAAGTGCTTTCGTGAATTTTGCCCTGGATCCCGCCACTGGCGCGCCCCTGGCCGAGACCCAGGGCGGCGAGTTCTTTTTCACCCTGCACTACAACCTGCAGGCCGGCACGCTCGGCATGTACATAGTCGGCCTGGCCGGCATGTTCATGCTGGTGGCCCTGATCAGCGGGGTGATCATTCACCGGCGTATCTTCAAGGATTTCTTCACCCTGCGTCCGGACGCCAATGGCCAGCGCGCCTGGCTGGACGCCCATAACCTGTTCGGCGTGCTGGGCCTGCCGTTTCACCTGCTGCTGG
>DATDTH010000007.1:0-4213 GCA_035290985.1 Pseudomonas sp.
GTTTCCTCGAGGTGCCCCAGGAAGCGCTGATCACCACCATGCAGGACAACCAGAAGTACTTCTGCCTGCTGGATGCCAACGGCAAGCTGCTGCCGCGCTTTATCACGGTGGCCAACGTCGAGAGCAAGGACCCGGCGCAGATCGTCTCCGGCAACGAGAAGGTGGTGCGTCCGCGCCTGACCGACGCCGAGTTCTTCTTCAAGCAGGACAAGAAACAGAAGCTGGAAAGCTTCAATACGCGCCTGGCCAATGTGGTGTTCCAGGCCCAGCTCGGCTCGGTGTTCGACAAGGCCGTGCGGGTCTCGGCCCTGGCCGGCTTTATCGCCGAGCGCATCGGCGGCGACGCGATCCGCGCCGCCCGCGCCGGCCTGCTGTGCAAGTGCGACCTGGCCACCGAGATGGTCGGCGAGTTTCCGGAGATGCAGGGCATCGCCGGCTACTACTACGCCAAGCATGACGGCGAGGCCGAGGACGTCGCCCTGGCGCTGAACGAGCAGTACATGCCCCGCGGCGCCGGTGCCGAACTGCCCGGCACCCTGACCGGGGCCGCCGTGGCCGTGGCCGACAAGCTGGATACCCTGGTCGGCATCTTCGGCATCGGTATGCTGCCCACCGGCAGCAAGGACCCCTATGCCCTGCGCCGGGCGGCCCTGGGCGTGCTGCGGATTTTGATCGAGAAGCAGCTGGACCTGGACCTGGTCGAGGCGGTGAGCTTCGCCATCGCTCAGTTCGGCGATCAGGTCAAGGCCGAGGGCTTGGCCGTCCTGGTCCAGGACTTTATCTTCGACCGCCTGCGTGCCCGTTACGAAGACGAAGGCGTGGAAGTCAGCGTGTACCAGGCCGTGCGGGCCCTGTCGCCCAGCGCGCCGCTGGACTTCGACCAGCGCGTGCAAGCGGTGCAGGCGTTCCGCGCCCGCAGCGAAGCGGCGGCACTGGCCGCGGCCAACAAGCGCGTGTCCAACCTGCTGGGCAAGTTCGAGGGTCAGCTGCCTGACGCTGTGGATAACGCCCTGTTGCAGGATCAGGCGGAGCAGACCCTGGCCCAGGCCGTGGCCGCCGCGGCCGAGGCCGTCGCGCCCCTGGCCGCCGCCCGCCAATACCGCGAAGCCCTGGAGCAGTTGGCCAGCCTGCGCGAACCGGTGGACGCCTTCTTCGAGGCGGTGCTGGTCAATGCTGAGGACACCGCGGTGCGGGCCAACCGTTACGCCTTGCTGGCCCAGCTGCGCGGCCTGTTCCTTGGCGTGGCCGATATTTCCCTGCTGGGCTGACCGGCGTTTTACCGACGCACGAACGGGCACCCTCCCAACAGCATGGGTTACGCCGCTACGCGGCTAACCCATCCTACGGCTTGGTAGGGCTATCGAAGGGTGTCGCAAGGGATACAAGGACCGCCATGACCCTCCTTGAGAATTTATCGCCATGAAACTGCTAATCCTCGACCGCGATGGCGTGATCAACCAGGACTCCGACGCCTATATCCGGTCGGTGGAGGAGTGGATCCCCATTCCCGGCTCGATCGACGCCATCGCCCGACTGAGCCGGGCCGGCTGGACGGTGGCGGTCGCCACCAACCAGTCGGGCCTGGCCCGCGGTTACTACGACCTGGCGGCCCTGGAGGCCATGCACGACCGCTTGCGCGCGCTGGTGGCGGAGCAGGGCGGTGAAGTCGGCCTGATCGTCCACTGCCCCCATGGACCGGACGATGGTTGCGACTGCCGCAAGCCCAAACCCGGTATGCTCAGGACCATAGCCGCCCATTACGGGGTCGACCTGAGCGGGCTGTGGTTTATCGGCGACAGCAGTGGTGACCTTACGGCCGCCTTGGCCGTCGATTGTCAGCCGGTATTGGTCAAAACCGGCAAAGGCCAACGGACCCTGGATAAAGCCTTGCCAGCGGGTACCCTGGTATTCGACGATCTGGCGGCGGCTGCCGCGCAACTCCTCCACTAGGTAACCTTATGTCGACACTGCAGGTCCTTAGAACTTTCCTCTTTTACCTGTTGCTGTCGTCCAGCTCGTTCTGCTGGTGCATTCTCAGCGTCTTCGTCGCGCCCTTGCTGCCGTTTCGCGCCCGCTACCGCTTCGTGATCCAGACCTGGTGTCGCCTGGCGATCTGGCTGGCCAAATGGGTGGCGGGCATCCGCTACGAAATCAGCGGCCTGGAAAATATCCCCGAGCGGCCCTGCGTGATCCTGGCTAAACACCAGAGCACCTGGGAGACCTTCTTCCTCTGTGGCTTCTTCGAACCCCTGACCCAGGTGGTGAAACGCGAACTCTTGTTTGTGCCCTTCTTCGGCTGGGCCATGGCCATGCTCAGGCCCATTGCCATTGACCGCGGCAACCCCAAGGCCGCCCTCAAGCAATTGTCCAAGCAGGGCCACGAAGCCCTGGCCAAAGGTGCCTGGGTATTGGTCTTCCCCGAAGGCACGCGGATACCCGTGGGGCAGATTGGCAAGTTTTCCCGTGGTGGCACCGCCCTGGCGGTCAACGCCGACCGTCCAGTGCTGCCGGTCGCCCATAACGCCGGCGAGTTCTGGCCCAAGCTCGGCTGGGCCAAGTTTCCCGGCACCGTCCAGGTGGTCATAGGCCCGCTCATGACGGCCGAAGGCAAGGGCCCGCGGGCTATCGCCGAGCTGAATGAACGGGTCTATACCTGGGTCGAGCAGACCCAGCGACGGATCAGCAATGCGCCTGCCCTGGCCGAGATCGCCGAGCCGGCCGAAACCAACTGACGTTCGTTTCGCCGCTTTGGGCTGCCGGGAGTTTGTAGGGTGGGTTAACCGCGCAGCACACTGGTCTGACAAACTACGTCGCTCCTGCCGCGCGGCGTAACCCGCCAAGGCGAAGCTCGGTTCGCACGCGGTGGCAGGCCAGTTTCGGAGCCTTGCCGCTTGTGGATAAGATGTGGGCTATTTACTGGCATGGCGCTATTAGATTAGCCAACTCATTGATCTAGTTATCTATTCACACAAACTTCGCGCAGGGTCAAAAGTGCATAAGTTTTTTGGCTGTTGCTGCAATTCGTAGGCCTTATGGGTCCGCTTAGGGGGCCCCACAGGTGAAAAGGAAATCCGCCATGTATGACCTGATCGGCGACATCCACGGCTATGCCGGCGCCCTGCAGAACCTGCTGGGCAAACTCGGCTATACCGAGCGGCTAGGTGTCTGGCGGCACCCCGAACGCCGCATGATCTTCCTCGGGGATTTCGTCGACCGCGGTCCCCAGCAGTTGGAAACCGTGCGGATCGCCCGGTCCATGGTCGAAGCCGGCCACGCCCTGGCGGTGATGGGCAACCATGAATTCAACGCCGTCGCCTGGGCCAGCCCTCACCCGGAGCAGCCCGGCGAGCACCTGCGGCCCCACAACCCGAAGAACCGCCAGCAGCACCGCGCCTTCCTCGAACAGGTGGGCGAGGGCTCGCCGGCCCACAGGGACATCATCGACTGGTTCAAGAGCCTGCCGCTGTTCCTCGAACTGGACGGTCTGCGGGTCGTGCATGCCTGCTGGCATCCCCGACATCTGGAAACCCTGGGGCACTACACGGACGCAGGCAACCGGGTGTTGCCCGAGGCCTGGCCCGCCCTGACCCGCGAGGGCCACGAGGCCTACGACGCCCTGGAGACCGTGCTCAAGGGTCTGGAACTGCCCCTGCCACACGGCTGTGAATACGCCGACAAGGACGGGCATATCCGCAAGCATGTGCGCACCCAGTGGTGGTCGGACAGCTTGACCTACCGCGACCTGGCGATGGCCTCGCCCGAGGTCATCGCCAGCATCCCCCACACACCGGTCCCCGACGACCTGTTACCGGGCTATGACGGCCACAAGCCTCTATTCGTCGGCCACTACTGGCTGACCGGAGTACCCGCGCCCCTGAGCCCCCATATCGCCTGCCTGGACTACAGCATCGCCGCCAACCACCCGGTCACCGGCACCGGCTCGGGCAAACTCTGCGCTTACCGCTGGCAAGGGGAGCGCGAACTCTCGGCCGAGCACTTCGTCTGGGTCAACGAATAAGGCCCCGACGCCTGGCGCCTGCATCCGTAGAAACTCGCTTGCTGGCGATTCTGGAGAAACCGCAGGTCATTGCACGGCGAAGGATTGCTAGCGGTGGCGGTTGTCCTGAATGATCCTTTCTATGGTGCCGCTTATGCGCATGGCGCTGATGGTTCTATCGAACTCGGGGAGGATGGCGACGTAGGGGGAGTCTTT
>DATDTH010000008.1:0-3944 GCA_035290985.1 Pseudomonas sp.
TGACCGGACGCAGCGCCGCGGGGGTGTTGGTATGAAGGGCAGCGGCACGCGACGCGCTCTGGTAGGGCGGGTGCAACCCGCGTATCGAGGCGCCGGTGCGCGGGGTTTGCTCGATGGGTATCGCTGCGCTCAACCCGTCATTGATGGGTATCGCTGGGCTCAACCCATCATCGATGGGTATCGCTGGGCTCAACCCATCCTACGAACTGGCGATCAGCCTGCCCCCGTAGCCCGGATGCAATCCGCTGTGTGTGTGACCGGCCATGAAATTTGCGGGTTTCACCCGCCCTACGAAAAGCGCTTCGGCGTTGCAGCGCGTGGTGCAATTTACCGGGGCCGTCGTCATGCCTGTGTTGTGCAAGCTCTGGTAGGGCGGGTGCAACCCGCGTATCGAGGCGCCGGTGCGCGGGATTTGCTCGATGGGTATCGCTGGGCTCAACCCGTCATTGATGGGTATCGCTGCGCTCAACCCATCCTACGAACTCGCTTGCAGCTTATTGCTTGCGGCTTGCCGCTATGAATCTTTCGGCCCCCTTTATCCGCCGGCCGGTCGCCACCCTGCTGCTGAGCCTGGCGATCCTGCTGCTGGGCGGGGTGAGCTTCGGCCTGCTGCCGGTCTCGCCGCTGCCGCAGATGGATTTCCCGGTGATCACGGTGCAGGCCAGCCTGCCCGGGGCCAGCCCGCAGATCATGGCCTCCAGCGTGGCCACGCCGCTGGAGCGCTCGCTCGGCACCATCGCCGGCATCACCCAGATGACCAGCCGTAGCAGCCAGGGCTCGACGCGGCTGATGCTGCAATTCGACCTGGAGCGGGACATCAATGCCGCCGCCCGGGACGTGCAGGCGGCGATCAATGCCTCGCGCCAGCTGCTGCCCAGCGGCATGCGCAGCATGCCGACCTACCGCAAGATCAACCCGTCCCAGGCGCCGGTCATGGTCCTGTCGCTGACCAGCGAGGTGCTGAGCAAGGGTCAGCTGTACGACGTGGCCTCGACCATCCTGGCGCAGAAGCTGTCCCAGGTGACCGGTGTCGGCGAGGTGCAGATCGGCGGCAGCTCGCTGCCGGCGGTGCGGGTGGCCCTGGAACCGCGCCTGCTCGACCAGTACGGCATCGCCCTGGACGAGGTGCGCCAGACCATAGCCGCGGCCAACGTCAAACGGCCAAAAGGCGCGGTGGAGGCGGGCGAGCGCCATTGGCATGTGCAGGCCAGCGACCAGCTGGAAAAGGCCGCCGACTACCTGCCGCTGATCATCCGCTACCAGGACGGTGGCGCCGTGCGCCTGGGCGACGTGGCCAAGGTCAGCGATGGGGTGGAGGACCGCTACAACAGCGGTTTCTACAACGACCAGGAGGCCGTGCTGCTGGTGATCAACCGCCAGAGCGGGGCCAATATCATCGAGACCATCGCCGATATCCGCGCCCAGTTGCCGGCCCTGCGTGCGGTGATTCCGGCCAGCGTCGACCTGGCCGTGGCCATGGACCGTTCGCCGGTGATCCGCGCCACCCTCCACGAGGCCGAGCGCACCCTGCTGATCGCCGTGGTGCTGGTGATCCTGGTGGTGTTCGCCTTCCTCGGCCGCTGGCGCGCGGCGCTGATCCCGGCCCTGGCCGTGCCGGTGTCCCTGGTCGGCACCTTCGCCGTGATGCACCTGCTGGGGTTCTCCCTGAACAACCTGTCGCTGATGGCCCTGATCATCGCCACCGGCCTGGTGGTGGACGATGCAATCGTGGTGCTGGAGAACATCTCGCGGCATATCGAGGCCGGCGAAACGCCCATGGCCGCCGCGTTCAAGGGCGCCCGGGAAGTGGGCTTCACCCTGCTGTCGATGAACCTGTCCCTGGTGGTGGTGTTCATCTCTATCCTGTTTATGGGCGGCATAGTCGAAAAGCTCTTTCGCGAGTTCTCCATCACCCTGGCGGTGGCGATCCTGGTCTCCCTGGTGGTGTCCCTGACCCTGACGCCCATGCTCTGCGCGCGCTGGCTGAAGGCCGAGAGCGAACGCCCGCCCGGTGCCCTGCAGCGGCTCGGTGGGCGCTTCCAGACCTGGGTGCTGCGGCAGTACGGCCGCGGCCTGGACTGGTCCCTGGAGCATCCGCGGCTGGTGCTCTGCAGCCTGCTGGCGACCATCGGCCTGAACGTGTTCCTGTTCGTCAGCGTGCCCAAGACCTTTATGCCGCAGCAGGACACCGGCCAGTTGATCGGCATGGTCCGTGGCGACGACGGCCTGTCCTTCCAGGTGATGCAGCCGAAGATGGAGATCTACCGCAAGGCGGTGCTGGCCGACCCCGCGGTGGAAAGCGTGGCCGGTTTTATCGGCGGCAGCGGCGGCATCAACAACGCCTTCGTCATAGTCCGGCTCAAGCCCATGGGCGAGCGCACGGATTCGTCCCAGCAGGTGATCGAGCGGCTGCGCGACACGGTGCCCAAGGTGGCCGGTGGGCGCTTCTTCCTGATGCCGGACCAGGACCTGCAGATGGGCGGTCGCGAGGGCCGCAGTTCGGAGAACGAATACCTGCTGCTTTCCGCCGACCTGGCGCTGCTCAAAGTCTGGCTGCCCAGGGTCCGCGATGCCCTCAAGGCCTTGCCGGAGCTGACCGATATCGACAGCAAGGAAGGCGAGGGCGCCCAGCAGATCCGCCTGCTGGTGGACCGCGAGGCGGCCCAGCGCCTGGGCGTGGACATGGCCATGGTCACCGGGTTGCTGAACAACGCCTTTAGCCAGCGCCAGGTCTCGACCATCTACGACAGCCTCAACCAGTACAGCGTGGTGCTGGAAATCGACCCGCGCTATGCCCAGCACCCCGAGGCCCTGGACCAGTTGCAACTGATCACGGCCACGGGGGCGCGGGTGCCGCTTTCGACCTTCGCTCACTGGGAGCGCAGCATCGAGGAGGATCGGGTCAACCACCAGGGCCAGTTCGCCTCGGAGAACATTGGTTTCGCCCTGGCCAAGGACGTCAGCCTGGACCAGGCCAGCGCCGCCATCCAGCGCGCGGTGGCCCGCATCGGCCTGCCCACGGAGGTGCAGGGCATGCTGGCGGGCACCGGCGGCGCCTTCCAGGCCACCCAGAAGAACCAGCCCTGGATGATCCTGCTGGCCCTGGGCATGGTTTATATCGTGCTCGGCATCCTCTACGAGAGCTATGTCCATCCCTTGACCATACTCTCGACCCTGCCCTCGGCCGGGGTCGGCGCGCTGCTGGCGATCCTGTTGGTTGGCCAGGAGTTCAGTCTGATCTCGCTGCTGGGGCTGTTCCTGTTGATCGGCGTGGTCAAGAAGAACGCCATCCTGATGATCGACCTGGCCCTGCAGCTGGAGCGCCAGGAACACCTGAGTCCGCAAGACTCGATCCGCCAGGCCTGCCTGCTGCGCTTCCGGCCGATCATCATGACCACCCTGGCGGCCATGCTCGGCGCCTTGCCGTTGATCCTCGGCGGCAGCGAGGGCGCGGAGATGCGCCAGCCCCTGGGCATCGCCATAGTCGGCGGCCTGCTGCTCAGCCAGGTGCTCACCCTGTTCACCACCCCTGTGGTCTACCTGTACCTCGACCGCCTGCGCCACCGGGTCAACCGCTGGCGCGGCGTGCGCACCGATGTCGCCCTGGAAACCCCGCTATGAATGTTCCTATGCCTGTTCGTCGCCACCCGCTCGCCGGGGCCAAGCTGCTGCTTGCCCTCGGGTTGTTGCTCGGTCTCGGCGCCTGCGCCCTGGGCCCGGACTACCAGCGCCCAAGCCTGGCTACTCCTGCGCAGTTCAAGCAGAGCGCCGGCTGGAAAGCGGCGGCGCCCGCCGATGGCCTGAGCCGCGGCGCCTGGTGGACCCTGTACGGCGATGCCGAACTGAACGCCCTGGTCGAGCGCCTGAACCTGGACAACCAGAACCTGGCCGCCGCCGAGGCCCAGTACCGCCAGGCCCGCGCCCTGGTGCGCGGCGCCCGGGCG
>DATDTH010000009.1:0-2011 GCA_035290985.1 Pseudomonas sp.
CCCCGCCCCCCGGGTTGTGCAGCAGGCTGCGGTTGTGGGCATACAGCTGTCGTTGGTCGAGCATCTTCACTTCCCTGTCATACGGTACGGGCCGAGGTGATTACCCCACGAGCCTTGAGTGCCAGCTTGACGTGACGGTACCAGTCCTCACTGAACAGGTCGTAGGCCTCGCTCAGACGGCTGATTTCCCGCTGCATGGCCGGCTCCGTGCGATCCAGCGCCATCCGGCAGAGCATGGGCTCCAGATTGGCCAGGGCGACCACGTTGCCATCGGCCGGCAGATCGCCGGCCAGACGGTGTTCCCAGCCGAGGTAGTAGGCCA
The DNA here is from genome assembly GCA_035290985.1 of Pseudomonas sp. Lineage (GTDB taxonomy): Bacteria > Pseudomonadota > Gammaproteobacteria > Pseudomonadales > Pseudomonadaceae > Aquipseudomonas. The sequence goes on from DATDTH010000009.1 coordinate 323, forward strand.
GTCCGCGGGCCTGCAGGGCGGCGATCTGGCCTGGGCTGCGCGGTTGCTCGGATGAATCCTTGATGCCCACCACCCGCGGCAGTTCGGCGATCTGCAGCAGGGTCTCGAAGGCCGTTTCATTGCCCGACAGGCTCGACTCGTTATAGATGTAGATATCCAGGTCGGTGCCGTCATGGACCGCCCGGTAATGGGCGAGTATGGCGGGCTGCTCGACCTCGGCGCCGAAGGGCGAGGTCAGCATGATCGCGCGGGCGCCCAACTCGGCGGCCTGGCGCGCGTAGTCCAGCACTTCGGCTGTGCTGCCCCGTTCGATGCCGGCGATCACCGTCTGCTCGCCGGCTTCGGCCAGGGTGTAGCGCAGCATGTCGCTCCACTGGTCGAGGCTCAGGTTCCAGCCTTCTCCGGAGGTCAGGCAGGGGATGTAGCCGCTGACCGCGTGGCGCCCATGGGCCAGCAACTGGGCCACGCTCTGCCGGCAAACCAGGCCGTTCTCATCAAGCGGTGTGATCAAGGGTATGAAGGTGCCGGATCTCGACATGATGCCAATCCTTATCGGTCAGAATGAAGGCGCGTGACGCCTGGTAGAGGCCTTGCAGCTCGGGGGGGAAACCCCCATGGGCCGGTAGGTCGTCGAAGTCGCCCAGTTGGGCTTCCAGGCAGGGCAGGCTCAGCAGCGCCACGTCATGGGTATAGAGCCGCGCCTCGCGGTTCAGCAGCACCTGGGCGACCAGCAGCGCCTGTTCCGCACGCAGGTGCCTGAGCGCGGGGTCATCCAGGGCCCACTGCAACTCGGCGAAGGCATAACCCTCGCGCAGAATCTGCATGTCGGTATGCAGCAGGTCCATAAAGGGGTAGTAGAGGTCCTGCACCGCCCGCGGCTGGCGCCAGATGAGGGCGTCGCAGATGCCGACCTGCTCGAAGTTCATCCGCGCGCGAGCCCGGTAGTGGCCGTGGAAGAAGGCCAGGGAACGCTGGCGAATCGCCGCGTCCCCATGGTGCATGCCGAGGAAGACGCTGGCATCGATAAAGGGCGCTGCCTCAGCCATGGAACTGCTCCAGCGCCACGCGCATGGCCTGCATGGCACTGGCGAACAGCTCAGGCTCGCGGGCCAGGGCGAGGCGGATGTAGCGCTGGCCCTGCTGCGGGTGGTGCCAATAGAAATACTTGCCGGGCAGCACATAGATATTGCGTTGCAGCAGGTAGTTCTGCAGTTCATCGGCGTTCAGGCTGGGGTCGGTGATCTGGAACCAGGCCACGCTGGTTCTGACCATGGGCTCGCAATAACTGAGCAGGGGCAGGTCCAACTGCTCCCGGGCGCAGGCGCGATTGGTTTCCAGCACCTCGCGCACCGAGGCGAAGTCATCCGCCGCGCTGTCCTGAACGTAACGGGTGATCAGGTTGAGGATAAAGGGCGAGACGTTCAGCAGCACGCTGGTGACTATGTTGTAGATGGCCTCGTTGAGGTCGCGGCTGGCCATGATGGTGGCGCACTTGGCATCCTGCAGGGGCCAGGTCTTGCCGGTGTCTTCCATGACGATATAGCGCACGCCGGTGTCTTCCAGGATGGCGTAGACGTCGCAGCGCGGCTGGTCGGAGACCAGCATGAAGGCGGCGAAGCAAAAGTCCATGATCAGCAATTTGTCATGGTCCAGGCAGAAACGAATGACCTCCATGAACGCTTCCGGTCC
>DATDTH010000010.1:0-6542 GCA_035290985.1 Pseudomonas sp.
CTCTCGCGCAGCTGGAACAGCTCGGCGATCTGCTTGGCCAGTTCTACCGGCTGGTCGACATGCTCGGCGGCGATCAGGGTGCCGCCTTGCGCCTGCCAGCTCTGGCGGAAGGCGTCGAGTACGCGGTCGCCCCAGTCGCCGCTTGGCACCAGGGCCACTGCCCGGCGGTGGCCGTCGGCCCAGGCGCGGCGTGCCACTTCGCGGGCTTCGTCTTCGGCGGCCAGACCGAACTGGAACAGCTGTGCGGGGCCTTCCTGGCCGGCCTCGCTGTAATTGAGGGCCAGGGTGGTGATGGGCAGTTGCTCGCGATCGCTGAGTTGTTTGACCAGAGGTTTTTCCAGGGGGCCGACCACCAACTGGACGCCAGCGGCCTGGGCCTGGCGATAGAAATCGTCCAGGGAGGCGAGTGTCGAGCTGTCGTAGACCTGGATGCTCGGCGGGTTCTGGCCGGCCTGCTGGGCTTCGTAGTGGGCGGCCAGGAAGCCGTCACGCAGGGCGCGCGCCACCGCGGCCAGGGGGCCTTCCTGGGGCAGCAGCAGGGCGATCTGGGTCAGGGGTTGGCCCGCCAGTTCCTTGAGCTTGGCCAGGGCCGCGGGCAATTGCTGGGCGGCCGGGTGCTGGGGATGCTGGGTGCGCCAGGTGTCGATGGCGGCCTGTTGCTGTTCCAGGGTGGCGGCGCTCTTGCTGATGCGGGCCAGTTCCAGCCAGCCGGCCAGATCGGCATCGCCGCCGGCCTGCAGTTGCTCCAGGGGCAGGGCCGAGACCAGGCTCCAGATGGCCTCGTGGTTATCGCCTGCGGCCTTGCCCTCCAGCAGGGGGGCGATGAACACCCGCTCGCGGGCGGCGGCCAGCATCTGGCCGTCGGCCTGCAGGGCATTGGCCCGTGCCAGCTGGGTGCGCAGCTGCTGGCTCACCGGTAGCTCGCCCAGGCGTGCCAGGCTGGGATGGTCGAGGGCCTTGAGTGCGGCCTTGGGCTTGTTGCGGGCCAGGGCCAGTTCGGCGCTCAGGGTGCTGGCGAAAACCTGCTGGGCGGGTTTCAGGCTGTCCAGTGGCACCTGCTCGAGAATCCGCAGGGCGCGGCCGAGGTCCTGTTGCTGGTAGGCCAGGTCGGCGGCGGACAGGCGCAGCAGGGCGGCTTGCTCCGGCTGGCTTTCGCCGGCTTGTTGCAGCAGTTGTTCGATACTGGCTTGGGGGGTGCGTGGCAGTTCACCCAGGCTGGACGAGGGCGAGCTGGCGCAGGCGGCGAGCAGGCCGGCGAAACAGAGGGCGGAGAGCGGACGCAGGCAGGCGATCATGTAAGCGTTCCTGATACTCGAGCAAATGAGGGCGAATTGTACCCAAGCCCCGTCGGGGGTGCGATGCCGAAGGCGCGAAACGGGCTACAATGCGCGCTTTAAGGGATGTCGAGGTGGCTATTGTGACCGTTCCAGGGGTATCGAATGCCGTCGCGGGCACGCTTTATGTCGTTGCCACGCCGATCGGCAATCTGGACGACATTAGTGCGCGGGCGCTCAGGGTGTTGCGTGAGGTGGCCTTGATTGCCGCGGAAGATACCCGCCACTCGGCGCGGTTGATGCAGCACTTCGGCATCGGCACGCCGCTGGCGGCCTGCCATGAGCACAACGAGCGCGACCAGGGCGGGCGCTTCCTGGCGCGCTTGCAGGCTGGCGAGGACGTGGCGCTGATCTCCGATGCGGGCACGCCGCTGATCTCCGATCCGGGTTATCACCTGGTGCGTCAGGCCCGTGCGGCGGGTATCGCGGTGGTACCTGTGCCGGGTGCCTGCGCCCTGATCGCGGCCCTGTCTGCCGCGGGGTTGCCTTCCGATCGTTTTATCTTCGAGGGTTTTCTGCCGGCCAAGGCCGCGGGGCGGCGCGCGCGCCTGGAACTGGTCAAGGAAGAGCCGCGCACCCTGATCTTCTATGAGGCGCCGCATCGCATCCTCGAATGCCTGCAGGACCTGGAGGCGGTGTTCGGTGGTGAGCGGTTGGCCCTGCTGGCGCGAGAGCTGACCAAGACCTTCGAGACCTTGAAAGGGTTGCCCCTGGCCGAGCTGCGGGCCTTCGTCGAGGCCGACAGCAATCAGCAGCGCGGCGAGTGCGTGGTGCTGGTGGCGGGCTGGCAGGCCCCCGAGGGCGAGGCGGCGGTGAGCGTCGAAGCCCTGCGGGTGCTCGATCTGCTGCTCGAGGAAATGCCGCTCAAGCGTGCGGCGGCGCTGGCGGCGGAGATCACCGGCGTGCGCAAGAACCTGCTTTACCAGGCGGCGTTGGAGAGGCAGCAGTGAAGCAGCGGTAAGCCATAAGCTGCAAGAGGGGCAGCGGCAAGCTACAAGCCATAAGCTGCAAGGGGAGCAGCGGTAAGCTGCAAGCCATAAGCTACAAGAGAAGGGCAGGCTTCGGCTTTGCTTTTGCTTGAGGCTTAAAGCTGCTTCTATGACTTAAAGCTTGAAACTTGAAGCTTTGAGCCGCTTTTCTCTTGCCGCTGCTGTCCCGGGTCGTTAACCTTGGCGGTGGAGAGTCGATTGGACAGTCGCTGTTTCATTTCGTTCGCGAAATGGGAGGGAGGAAAGTCCGGGCTCCATAGGGCGGAGTGCCAGGTAATGCCTGGGGGGCGTGAGCCTACGGAAAGTGCCACAGAAAATAACCGCCTAAGCGCTTCGGCGCCGGTAAGGGTGAAAAGGTGCGGTAAGAGCGCACCGCGCGACTGGCAACAGTTCGTGGCTAGGTAAACCCCACTCGGAGCAAGACCAAATAGGGTTCCATTGGCGTGGCCCGCGCTGGAACCGGGTAGGTTGCTAAAGACGTCCAGTGATGGCCGTCGTAGAGGAATGACTGTCCTCGACAGAACCCGGCTTATAGATCGACTCTCCACCTTTTTTCCCGCTCTATCCCCGCTGTATTGCTGTTTCGGTGCTGAAACGCCCGGGTTCGCTTGTCCCGCTTCGCTCGATGTCCCGCCTCGCTAATACCGAAAAAATCTTACTCTTGATAAATCACTTTAACTTCGAGCGCCATCGCTCTGAATTGCCTGTTTTTTATCCCGAAAAAGCGGCTTTTCGCCACGCCCCACCCTCCCATTTAGTTCGCTAAATTGCCGATCTGTAAGGCTTTTTGCCCTTCGACGCGCCTTGACGCTGGGGTGTGGGCATTCCTATAGTGTGCGCCAGTGGCATGAAGTGGCACAAAGTGGGTTTTTTAGGCAGGGATAGCGAATAAAAGTGGGGAAACAACATCTTGTTTCGCGGAGCTAATGCCATCTCTCTCGACGCCAAGGGGCGACTCGCGATGCCAAGCCGGTATCGGGATGAGCTCGTGTCGCGTTCGGCTGGCCAGCTTATCGTCACCATCGATGCCGTCGACCCCTGCTTGTGCGTGTATCCGCTGCCGGAGTGGGAGCTGATCGAAGCCAAGTTGCGCGAGCTGCCCTCCCTGCGCGAAGAAACCCGCCGTCTGCAACGCCTGCTGATCGGTAACGCCGTCGACCTGGAGCTGGACGGCAGCGGTCGTTTCCTGGTGCCGCCGCGCCTGCGCGAGTACGCCCGGCTGGATAAGCACGCGATGCTGGTGGGCCAACTGAACAAGTTTCAACTGTGGGACGAGGGCGCCTGGAACGCTGTGGCTGAAGCGGATCTGGCGGCCATCAAACAACCCGGCGGACTGCCGGCCGAATTGCGTGACCTGATCCTGTGACCATGACCCCGAACTTTAGCCATATCACCGTGCTTCTGGATGAAGCGGTCGCCGCGCTGGCGGTGCGCGCTGACGGCTGCTACCTGGACGGCACCTTCGGCCGCGGCGGACACAGTCGACTGATACTGCAGCAACTTGGCCCGGATGGGCGCCTGCTGGGGTTCGACAAGGACCCCCTGGCGATCACCACGGGACAAGCGCTGGCGGCCGAAGACGGCCGCTTTGTCGTTGTGCAACGCAGCTTCGCCGAGCTGGGCGAGGAAGTGGCGGCGCGCCAGATGAGCGGCCGCGTGGCGGGCATCCTGTTGGACCTGGGCGTGTCGTCGCCGCAGCTGGACGACGCCGAGCGCGGCTTCAGTTTCATGAACGACGGGCCGCTGGACATGCGCATGGACCCGAGCCGCGGCATCAGTGCCGCCCAGTTCATCGCCAGCGCCCCGGAAGAAGAGATCGCCCGGGTATTCAAGGAATATGGCGAGGAGCGTTTCGCCCGGCGCATGGCCCGCGCCGTGGTGCTGCGCCGTGCCGAGCAGCCGTTCGAGCGCACCGCCGACCTGGCCGAGGTGCTCAAAGTCGCCAATCCGGCCTGGGAAAAGGGCAAGAACCCGGCCACCCGCGCCTTCCAGGGCCTGCGTATCCATATCAACAATGAACTGGCCGACCTCGAGCGGGGCCTGGAGGCCGCCCTCGAGGCCCTGGAAGTGGGCGGGCGCCTGGTGGTGATCAGCTTCCATTCCCTGGAAGATCGCATGGTCAAGCTGTTCATGCGCCGGCACGTGAAAGGCGAAGCCGACACCCTGCCGCGCAACTTGCCGGTGCGTTTCGTGGCGTTCGAGCCACGGATCAAGCTGATCGGCAAGCCGCAGTTCGCCTCCGAGGCCGAACTCAAGGCCAATCCGCGCTCGCGCAGCGCCGTGATGCGCGTGGCGGAGAAATTGCGTTGATCCGCGCCGCCGCCAGCCCCTCGTCGGGGGGACGCCTGCTGATGCTGGTGCTGTTCCTCGGCGTCGTGCTGTCGGCCATCGGCGTGTCCTACAGCGCCCACTGGAATCGGCAGTTGCTGAATACCCTGTACAGCGAACTCAGCGTGCGCGAAAAGGCCCAGGCCGAGTGGGGACGGCTGATTCTCGAGCAAAGCACCTGGACCGCCCATAACCGTATCGAGACCCTGGCCAGCGGCCAGTTGAGTATGCGCATTCCCGATCCGGCCGAAGTGCGGATGGTCGCACCATGATGGGCCTCGAGGGCGCACTCTACCCCTGGCGTTTCCGCCTGATCCTGGCCCTGCTGGCCCTGATGGTCGGGGCCATCGTCTGGCGCATCGTCGACCTGCAGGTGTTCGATCACGATTTTCTCCAGGGCCAGGGTGATGCGCGCAGCGTGCGGCATATCGCGATCCCCGCGCACCGCGGGCTGATCACCGACCGCAACGGCGAGCCCCTGGCCGTCAGCACCCCGGTCATGACCCTCTGGGCCAACGGCAAGGAACTGCAGGCGGCCCGCGCCCGCTGGCCGGCCCTGGCCGCGGCCCTGGGGCAAGAGCCCGGCGCCTTCTCCAAAAGCCTGGAGAAGAATGGCGGTCGCGAGTTTTTCTACCTGGTCCGCGGCCTGACCCCCGAACAGGGACAGGTGGTGCTCGACCTCAAGCTGCCGGGTGTCTACAGCACCGAGGAATTCCGCCGTTTCTACCCGGCCGGCGAAGTGACCGCTCATGTGGTGGGCTTTACCGACATCGACGACCGTGGCCGCGAGGGCATGGAGTTGGCGCTCGACGAGTGGCTGGCCGGGGTGCCGGGCAAGCGTCAGGTGCTCAAGGATCGCCGTGGTCGGCTGATCAAGGACGTGCAGGTAGCGCAGAACGCCAAGGCCGGTAAGGCCCTGGCGTTGTCGATCGACTTGCGTCTGCAATACCTGGCCCACCGCGAACTGCGCAATGCCCTCACCGAATTCGGCGCCAAGGCCGGCAGCCTGGTGATGCTCGACGTGCAGACCGGCGAAGTACTGGCCATGGTCAACCACCCCACTTACAACCCCAATAACCGGCGCAACCTGCAACCAGCGATGATGCGTAACCGCGCCATGATCGACGTGTTCGAGCCGGGCTCTACGGTCAAGCCGTTCACCATCAGTGCCGCCCTGCAGACCGGGCGCTGGAAGCCGACAGATAAGGTCGACGTGTATCCGGGCACCCTGCAAATCGGCAAGTACACCATTCGCGACGTGTCGAAGAATGAAGGTGTGCTCGACCTTACCGGCATCCTGATCAAATCCAGTAACGTCGGGGTCAGCAAGATCGCCTTCGATATTGGCGCCGAGTCGGTCTACAGCCTGATGCAGCAAATCGGCCTCGGTCAGGACACCGGTCTGGGCTTCCCTGGCGAGCGCGTCGGCAACCTGCCCAATCACCGCATCTGGCCGAAGGCTGAGACCGGGACCCTGGCCTACGGCTACGGCCTGTCGGTGACCGCCATCCAGCTGGCTCACGCCTACGCCACCCTGGCCAATGACGGCCGCAGCCTGCCGCTGACCATGACCCGTGCGGACAGCCGCGGCGGCGCTGGTGCCCAGGCCATTCCTGAAGACGTAGCCATTACCGTGCAGGGCATGTTGCAGCAAGTGGTCGAGGCGCCCGGTGGCGTGTTCCGCGCCAAGGTGCCGGCCTACCACGTGGCGGGCAAAAGCGGTACCGCGCGCAAGGCCACCGTGGGCAGCAAGGGCTACACGCAAAATGCTTACCGCTCGTTGTTTGCCGGTTTTGCTCCGGTCAACAACCCGCGCATCGCCATGGTGGTGGTCATCGATGAACCCAGCACCGGCGCCTATTACGGCGGTCTGATTTCCGCGCCGGTGTTC
>DATDTH010000011.1:0-7668 GCA_035290985.1 Pseudomonas sp.
CCAGCTCATAGCCCAGCACTTCGATAGCGCCGGACGCCATATTGGCGTTGCCGGCACCGGCCGGACGCAGACGCACCTTGCCGGTGATCTTGACCACGTATTCGCTGCGCACCTTGTCGGCCACGGCGAAGGTCTCGGCGCGATCCGGGTCGAATACCACCTGGGCCAAGCCTTCACGGTCACGGATGTCGAGGAAGATCACCCCGCCATGGTCACGACGGCGATGAACCCAACCGCAAAGGATGACTTCCTGGCCGTCCAGGCTCTCGTTCAGTTGGCCGCAATAGTGGCTGCGCATCATGGTCTGTTCGCTTCTCGTAATTCGGATAATCGGTGGGCCGTTCAGTCGGCTTTGTCGCCGCCAGCCAGATTCTTCTTCGTTCCGGTCTTGAAGTCGGTCTCGTACCAGCCGCTGCCGCTCAGGCGGAAGCCGGGCATGGACAGCTGCTTCTTCAACTCCGGCGCCTTGCAGCTCGGACAGTCGACCAGCAACGGGTCGCTGAACTTCTGAATCGCTTCCAGCTGATGGCCGCAGGCGTTGCAACGGTAATCGTAAATGGGCATCGACTCGCCTCGGCAATGGACAGATACCACCGCGAGTCCGCGTCTCGCGGCGAAGGGGCGGCATTATATCTGGTTAATTGGCCTCGCGCAGCCGCCCGGCCGGCTCGTTTCGCCAAGGCCTCCTATACTTCAGGTTCCACTCAGCTTCCCCCCGCGCGGAGAGCCGCCATGGCCATAGCCCGTCCCGCCGACCTGTCCCGTGACCTGCTGGAAGACTTCCGTCTGGATGCGGCCGAGCTGTTTCCCCGCTGCGAGCAGCTGCTGATCGAGCTGGAACATCATCCCCAGGACGGCGAGCGCCTGCGCGATCTGTTTCGCCAGGTGCATACCTTCAAGGGCAACCTCGGCTATATCGGCCTAAATGGCCTGATGCCCCTGCCGCAGGCCATGGAGGACGTGCTGGACGGCCTGCGCAGCGGCAAACTGGGCTTCGACAGCCTGCTCGGCGATATCCTGCTGCTGAGCCTTGACCGCCTGCGGGCACTGAGCCACGAGGTGGTCAACGGCCAGGGTGATATAGAGGAAGAGGACCTCGAGCGCCTCTGCCCAGCCCTGAGGGCGCTGGCCGCCACTCCGGCGGCAGAGCAGAGCGAAACCCGCCGGCGCCTGCTCCAGCAACTGGATCCCCGCACGCAGCTGTTTCCACAACCCCCGGCCGGGCAATCGCCCGCCCAGAACCTGCTCGAACGGCACGGGATCGCCCTCGACGCCGACCTGCACTTCTTCATCGACCTGATGCTGGCCAGCGAACAACGCTCACAGTACTGGCAGGGCCGCGGCCTTCGCCTGCTCGACCTGGCACTGGCCATGAACGAACTCGGCGACTGCCCGGAAGAGCCGGCGCAACTGGCCGCCGCCATCTGCCTGCACGACCTGGGCATGGCCTTCCTGCCCCTGGGCCTGCTGCACAAGCAGCAGCACCTGAGCCGCGAGGAGCGTCGCCAGATGCAATCCCACCCGCGCCTGGCCTTCGACCTGTTCAAGCGCATGCCGGCCTGGGCCGCGGCCGGCTAGATCGCCCTGCAGCACCAGGAGCATGCCGACGGCAGCGGCTACCCCAAGGGCCTGCGCGAAGCGGAAATCACACCCGGCGCCCTGATCCTGCAGATAGTCGACACCTTCGACGCCCGCACCCACGAACGCGCCCACCAGACCCTGAGCAAGCGCCCGCTGCTGCGCGCCATATTGGAAATCAACGGCCTGGCCGGCAGCCAGTTCAGCGCCCGCTGGGTGGAGGTCTTCAACCGCGCCCTGCAACAAGCCCCCGATCTTGCTCATCACTGAAACCACCCCCATCAGCATGTCCAAACAAGGCCCGCATTGATTGCGAGCAAGCCGCATTCAACGCCCCCTATGGTAGGCTCTGTGCATCACGGGCCCGTATAGCCCGAGCCACACGCCAGGAGAAACCCATGGAAATCAATATTGGTATTGCCGAACAGGACCGCGCCGCCATCGCCGACGGCCTCTCGCACCTGCTGGCCGACACTTACACCCTGTACCTGAAGACCCATAATTTTCACTGGAACGTTACAGGGCCGATGTTCAACACCCTGCACCTGATGTTCGAAGGGCAGTACACCGAACTGGCCCTGGCGGTCGACCTGATCGCCGAACGCATTCGCGCCCTCGGCTTCCCCGCGCCCGGCACCTACGCCGCCTATGCACGCCTGTCCTCCATCAAGGAAGAAGAAGGGGTGCCCAAGGCCCAGGACATGATCAAGCTGCTGGTGCAGGGCCAGGAAGCCGTCGTGCGCACCGCCCGCGGCATCTTCCCGCTGCTGGAGAAGGTCAGCGACGAACCGACCGCCGACCTGCTGACCCAGCGCATGCAGGTCCATGAGAAGACCGCCTGGATGCTGCGCAGCCTGCTCGACGCCTGAACCGCGCCGAACACCGATCAAGGCAGGGTCAGAGCGGCCTTGATCGGGCACCCCAACCCAGGCTGTTCTATGCTCTGCCAACCCAGACCTTGATTTCGTGACGCGCATGAGCCAGCCGCCCTCCTACCCCACCCTGCTCAACCTCTACCCCGAGGAGACCCGCGAGGCAGCTGAACTGCTCAAACGCGCCGTGCCCTTGATGATGCGTCACGACATACCGCCCAATCCGCTGCACTACGCCCTCTGGTACACCTATAGCAAGGGCCAGGAACCCGAGCTGAATCGGCGCCTGGACCAGACCGTCAAGGACTTCGACAGCTTCCCCCCGGAGACCGCCGCCAAGCTGTTTCGCGACTACATCATTCGCGGCGAACTGGAAGAGGCCCGCGCCGGCCAGCAGCAGATCATCGAATTGGCCGACGAGATCGAGGGCGGCGTATCCCGCAGCGTCATGGGCAGCCAGGCCTACCAGCTCAGCCTTACCCAGGGGCTCGCCGCGCTGCACGATCCACTGGTGGACAACCTGCCCACGGTGCTGCACGACCTGCAGCAAAGCACCCAGGACATGCAGGACCAGCAGGAAAAATTTCTCTACCGCCTGCGCGCCGCCCAGGAAGAGATCCAGCACTTGCGCGGGCAACTGGAACGCGCCCAGATGGCCGCCACCCTGGACAGCCTGACGCACGTCTTCAACCGCAACGCCTTTAACCGCTTACTGGAACAGGCACTGAGCGGCGAGCACAAGGGCCTGGCCCTGGTGATGCTGGACATCGACCACTTCAAGGAATTCAACGACCAGTACGGCCACCCCCTCGGCGACCGGGTCCTGCAGCATGTCGGGCAATTGATGCGCGACCTGCTACCGGCGGGCGCCATCGCCGCCCGCTACGGTGGCGAGGAGTTTTGCGTGATCCTGCGCGACTGCTTCGACCTGGACAACGCCCATGCCTTCGCCGAACTGCTGCGCCTGAAGATCCAGGCCCTGCGGATCAGGGTACGGCGCACCGACCAGATGCTGGACAGCATCACGGCCTCGTTCGGCCTGGCCCTGGCCCTGGCCGGTGACAGCAGCGAGTGCCTGGTCACCCGAGCCGACGATGCGCTTTACCAGGCCAAGCGCAGCGGCCGCAACCAGATCCAGCCGACGCCACCCAGGACCGCACTGAGCGCCTGAGCGACACCCTCGACGGCTTGGACGGACCAGATTTCGCGATCACGGACCATTCCTATAAAGCCCACCGCGTAACACCCATACCGCACATAGTCATTTGAGTAGCCCCTCTCTTTGCTGTTAAATACGCCGCGTGTCGCCGGCCCTGGAGAGCGGGCCTTCGACATAGGCAGACACCGTGCGCACAATATCCCCTTATCGACCGGGGGCGAACCGCACCAACTCTGCTCTTCCTTGTGACCCTCTTATCAAAGTGAGCTCATTGCTATGTTGAAACTCGTCCATTTGCTGGCGGGCGCTACGGCCCTGCTGCTGTCCTTTATCCCCAGCCTGCGCCCCGAAGCACTGCCCTACCTGCAGCAGCCCGACGCCCTTTACCTGGCCCTGTTCGGCCTGCTCAATCTGCTGCTGGCACCCCTGCTGCCCATCTGGCACCTGGGCGCGCGCAACCAGCTGCAAGGCCTGGTTTCCGCACTGCTGCTACTGGCCGTGGTGCTGCAGGTGCTGATCCTGCTCGCCCCGCTCCCGACCATTGGCGGCCAGCCGGCGATCCTGTTCAGCCTGCTGACGGTGGTGGCTGCCGTCGTGCTGCACCTGGCCATCAACCTGCAGATGCCCGCGAAATCCCAAGCATCTTCGACCGACATGACCAACCGCGAAACCGGCACGGTCAAGTGGTTCAATACCTCCAAGGGTTTTGGCTTCATTTCCCGGGACACCGGTGATGATATCTTCGTGCACTTTCGCGCCATTCGCGGCGAAGGCCATCGCGTCCTGGTCGAAGGCCAGCGCGTGGAATTCTCGGTCATGCAGCGCGACAAGGGCCTGCAAGCCGAAGATGTGATCGCGGCCCTGCCGCTGCGCCGCTAACAGGCTGCTGAAAAACTACCTGCGTTGCCGATACGGCGTTAAAAACAGGCTCGGAATGCTCATTTACACCTCGTAAACTCCGCTTCCTCGCCTGTTTTTGCCTTGTCTCGGCTGCCTCGCCTACGTTTTTCAACGGCCCGCTGAAGCCACAGCCCGCAAAACGAAAACCCGCCAGTTAGCGGGTTTTTTTATGTTCGCTGGAAGAGCCGGCAGAAACAAAACGGCCATCTTCAATAATGCGGAGGCGGCGCGTCCTGCTCGGAGGCCTCGAACTGGCTGAGCATTTCCTCCTGGCGCTTGAGCAGTGCCGCCAGCTGCAACTGCAGGCGCTCCACCGCCCGCTGCTGCAGCACCAGCACATCGTTCAATGCCTGGATGGTGTCATCCTGAAAGGCCAGCCGGCTTTCCAACTCGGTCACGCGATCTTCCAGGCTCATGCTCTATTCCTCGACAAAATGAAACTCCTCGGGCAGGACCAGGCGCAAACGCGAGCGAATCGCGGCGACCTGCTCCGGGTTGTAGGGCTGCGCGGGATGCCGCCCCCAGACCGGTGCCGGCCAGGCCGCGTCCTCGCGACGACGCACCACCACATGCATGTGCAACTGGCTGACCATATTGCCGAGGCTGGCCAGGTTCATCTTGTCCGCCGCGAAGCTGTCCTTGAGGACTTCCGCCAGCTCCACACTTTCGCGCCAGAGCGCCTGCTGATCGGGCCCATCGAGCTGGAACAACTCACTGACCTCTTCCCGGCGCGGCACCAGAATGAACCAGGGGTAGTGTGCGTCATTCATCAACAACAAGCGGCACAGCGGGAAATCGCCAATCAGCAGCGTGTCCTGCTGCAGACGCGGATCCAGGGCGAACATAAGACTCTCCTGCTCGATTGAAACCCATGATTAGGCCTGGCGACACAGAAAGCAGCCGCATTGCCAGGCGTTGAGCGCACAGGATACCCGGGAAGCGGCGCCCACTTCACCCCGGCAAGAGCTTGCTCCCCGAACAAGCCCAGCCATCAGCGGCCGAGCAAGCCGCACTGGCAATGCACCAATATTGCCCACTCCCGTTTTCTTGACTGCCCAGCCAAGGGCAACTGCTACCTAAAGTAATGAACGAATCATTCGAACGACGCAGAGTGCCTCGCAGTGAACTCGCCCCGGGCGACCCAAGCCGCCCTCGCCATCGCCCCAAATGGGGGTCTTCCCAGCCCGCCCCCTCCCGAGGGATCATAAATTTCAATGTCAAACACCCGTTTGCGCACGCTTCTTGCTTTATCACTCCCACGCTCAACGATGAGCCGCCGGGAATGGTTTCATCCAGTTCCCGAGCGCCCAAAGCGGAAACGAATGGACCCGAGCAGGAATGATCATGGCAACTTGCAAGCTTATCCGGGGGGGGGGACAAAAGAAGTGAAATGATCGGGGCTGAAGGTGAAGCTTCAAATTTGCGACACCGACCTACTAGCTTTGCGACACCGCAGTAAAGAATTCACCGGAACAAGGTTGCAAGTGTCGCCAATATTGTCGGCGTGCTATAAGTTACCGTCGACACAAAAAGAAAGAGTTGCCCATACAAGAACATAGATGGGTAACACAACTTTTCTAAAACCAAGGAGCAATCACGATGCAAGTGATGAAGTGGAGCGTAATCGCCCTCGCAGTAGCAGCGGGCAGCACTCAAATGGCAGTAGCCTCCAGCCAGTCCGAATCCAAGGGCTTCGTTGAAGACAGCAGCTTCAATATCTTCACCCGCGCTCTGTACATGAACCGCGATTTCCGCAACGGCGCCGCTAACGGTTCCGGCACAGGCGACAACGGCTACACCGAAGAAACCGGTGTCGGCATCCGTGGCCTGTTCGAGTCCGGCTTCACTCAAGGCACTGTGGGCGTTGGTTTTGACGCGCACACCCTGACCAGCATCAAGATTGACAGCGGCAAGGGCCGTTACGGCACCGGCCAGTTCGCCCAGACCGACGACGGCAGCGGCGACGACACCCAGACCGAAGTGGGCGGCGCGATCAAGTTCCGCCTGTCCGACACTGTGCTGAAATACGGCAACCAGATGACCGGCAGCCCAGTCTTCGCCACCGACGACAGCCGCATCCTGCCGGAAGTCGCTACCGGCACCCTGCTGACCAGCAACGAGATCGAAGGCCTCGAATTGACCGCTGGCCGCTTCACCGCCATCAGCAGCCAGACCCAAACAACCCGCGACGACTTCGGCCTGACCTCCGCCAATATCGTCGGCGCCAGCTACAGCTTCACCGAGAACTTCAGCGGCGCGATCCACGCTTCCGATGTCGAAGATCACTTCAAGAAGACTTACGTCAACCTGAACTACACCCTGCCCCTGGCAGATGAACAGGCCCTGAACTTCGACTTCAACGCCTACAGAACCACCGACGACGGTAAAGAACTGTCCGGCGAAGTCGACAACAAAATCTGGAGCCTGGCAGCCGCCTACACCTTGGGCGCTCACACCTTCACCCTGGCCCACCAGCGTTCCAGCGGCGATACCGGCTACGCCTACGGCATCGACGGCAACGGTACCGTCTTCCTGGCCAACTCGGTGCAGATCGCCGACTATATGGCCAAGGACGAGCGTTCCTGGCAAGCTGCCTACAAGCTGGACATGACCACCTATGGCGTGCCGGGCCTGAGCTTTATGACCCGCTACATCACCGGCGACAACATCGACGCTGGCGTGGCTCAAGAAGGCAAAGAGCACGAGTGGAACTTCGAGAGCAAGTACGTGCTGCAGGAAGGCCCGGCCAAGGATCTGTCCTTCCGCGTGCGTCACGCCATCTATCGTGCCAACGATGCTGGCTCCTCGGTTTCCTATAGCGACCGCAACGACCTGCGCCTGATCGTCGAGTACCCGCTGAGCATCCTGTAATCACAGGCTTACCCAGCGCATAAAAAAGCCCGGCATCGCCGGGCTTTTTTTCGTCTCGCTTTCCTTACGAACCCGGCAACGCCTGAGGCCTACTGCGGCAAGGCATAGGTGCCGGTGACATGGGCCACCAGGTCATCCTCGGCGCCCAGGGAATAGAGCGACACCTCGCACACCGCCTGACGCCGGCTCAGGCGCAAGATGCGCGCCTCGGCCAGCAGGTCCACGGGCGCGGGCCGGGCCAGGAAATTGATGTTCAGGTTGGCGGTCACCGCCATCTCGACCCGCCCC
>DATDTH010000012.1:0-16856 GCA_035290985.1 Pseudomonas sp.
GGGCTCGGCAAACGCCAGCCAATGCAGGCCCAGGCCGATGCGCAGATGAAAACCCTCGCGGTCGATGCCCGCCAGTTGAGCCGGCACCGTCGCCGGCAAACCGGCCAACTCGACATAATGGGCGATGGCCGTGCCATGGTCGGCGTTCATGTGCGCGACCATGCCCGCCTCGACCTCGCCGGCGAAGGGGTTGGCCAGGGCCAGGTCATCCAACCAATGTATGGCGCCGAAACCGCCGATATAGCGACCGCGCACCGGCTCCAGCACCCAGAAATCGAAATCATGAGCCCGGTGATAATCCTCGGCGGCGGGAAAAAAGCGGTAATAGCGCTCGGCCGCGGCCTCGATGGCCGTGGCGTCAGTCACCTGACGCGCCTGGGCCAGCAGGGTTAGGCGTCCCGCGGCCTGCACATCCTCGGCACCGCGCTCCCCCACCAGCAGCGAGCACTTGGGCTCCAGCTGCAGGTTATGGGTGTGCTGGGCGATGCGGCTGATCAGGATCAGCGGCCATCCCCGCCCGTCCAGGCAATAGGGCACCACCGATCCGAAAGGGTAGCCCGGCATGGCCTTGGACTGGGTCGAGAGCACCCCACGGTATTCCTTGAGCAGCAATTCTCGGGCATGCTTGCCGGCCTTAACACTCACCTTACGACTCCTCGTACAGAATCCGTATCAACGGACGGGCGCTCAGAATAGCGGTTCCCAGCGCAGACGAGGCTATTCACCGACAGACTTTGAGGGGATTTTGCCATGCAATTGAAGGATAAGGTCATCATCATCACCGGCGGTTGCCAGGGCCTGGGCCGCGCCATGGGCGAATACCTGGCCGGCAAGGGCGCCAAGCTGGCCCTGGTCGACCTGAATCAGGAGAAACTCGATAGCGCCGTGGCCGCCTGCCAGGCCGCCGGCGGCGAAGCCCGCGCCTACCTGTGCAACGTCGCCAATGAAGAACAGGTGACCCAGACCGTAGCCCAGATCGCCGAGGATTTCGGCGCCATCAACGGCCTGGTGAACAACGCTGGCATCCTGCGCGACGGCCTGACCATCAAGGTCAAGGACGGCGAGATGACCAAGATGAGCCTGGCCCAGTGGCAATCGGTGATCGACGTCAACCTGACCGGTGTATTCCTCTGCACCCGGGAAGTGGCAGCCAAGATGATTGAGCTGAAAAATGAAGGCGCGATCGTCAACATCTCCTCGATCTCCCGGGCCGGCAACGTCGGCCAGGCCAACTATTCGGCCGCCAAGGCCGGCGTGGCGGCCGACACCGTGGTCTGGGCCAAGGAACTGGCGCGTTATGGCATCCGGGTGGCCGGCGTGGCACCGGGCTTTATCGAAACCGAGATGACCCTGGGCATGAAACCCGAAGCCCTGGAAAAAATGACCTCCGGTATCCCGCTGCGGCGCATGGGCAAACCGACCGAGATCGCCCACTCGGTGGCCTATATCCTGGAAAACGACTACTACACCGGGCGCATCCTCGAGCTCGATGGCGGCCTGCGCCTGTAAGGCACGCCTGGTCGCGCCGCTGGAACCCATACCCAGCCAACAAAAAGCCCCGCATGCGGGGCTTTTTCATGGGCGGCGGGGCAAGGCTTACCAGCCGACGCCAAACCCTATGCTGTAGCGGGTTTCGTCGATCTCGCCCTCGGAATCACCGCTGACCAGTTCCTTTTCCGCCTTCAGGTTCAGCGAGGCCCAGTCGGTGACCTTGTAGCGCAACCCGGCCTCGGCATCCAGCGCATAGTCCGCCACATTGGCCAGGGGCTTGCCCAGTTCGCCGTTGGTGTACAGCTCGACACTCTTACCGATCAGGTAGCGGTTGTAGTCCCACTTCATGCCCAGCGAGTAGAAACTTTCCTGCTCGCCATTGCTGTATTCGTAGTCGCTACGGTTGAGCAAGGAGCCGAGGGAAAATGCACCCAGCTCGTTGTCCCAGAACTGGTAACCGGGACCGGTACCCAGGGTGCGCTGGCGGGAGACTTCCTCGATCCGGTCACGCTTGTAGGCTGCACGCCCCTGCCAGAACCAGTGCTCATCGAGGAAGCGATCGAGGGAATATTCGGCATCCCAGTTGTCGGTGACCTTGATATCGTCGCTGAATTCACGGTTGTAGCCACCTTCGGCAATATGCCGCCAGCGGCCATGACGCGCCTTGGTCTTGAAGTCCAGGTCATAGTCTTCGGTGGTGTTTTCGGCCTCCTTGTAATCCAGGGCCAGGTCGACGTTACCGGACCAGACCAGGTCCTGCACCAGGGGCTTGGGCCGCAGGATCTGCTCGATGCTCGCCAGCTCGACGGTCTTGGGCGCGCTGCCATTGATCAGGGTCACGCGTCCCGCTTCGGCCGGCTGCAAGGCCTTGGCCACTTCGCCGACCTCGTCGCCCTGCTTGATCATCAGTTGCTGATCGCTCTGCAGGGTGGCGATCTTGTCCAGCTGGATGGCGACGGCGCCGCTGTACTCGGTCTCCAGCAGCAATTTACCGCCATCGAAGAACTTGATGGTGCCAGTCAGGCGATCACCATTCTTCAGCCAGACGGTATCGGCCAGCACAGGGGCGGACAGGGTGGAAAGGGCAAGGCACAGCAGGGTTTTCGACCACATAAAATCAGGCTTCGGCTCGAGTTCGCTAAAAGCTGTGCATTATCCGCATACTCAGCCACTGAACAAGCAAAGACCGCCAGCCGGGGAAGAAAGTTCGCCCGCGGCCACTCCGGTGTTCGGGTGGACGGGGGGCATGGGAGGCGAAGATGCGTCAACAACGACTACGGCAGGCGCCACAGACAGAACCGGCCGCCGGCCCCGACCCGCGCCGGGAGGCGCTGTACCTGGTCCTGGCCCAGGTGCCGGCCGGCAAGGTGGTCAGCTACGGCCAACTGGCCCAGCTCGCCGGCCTGGGCCGCGCCGCCCGCTGGGTCGGCCGCTGCCTTGGCCAATTGCCGGACGAAACGCAACTGCCCTGGCATCGGGTGATCACGGCCGCAGGACGCCTCAGCCTGCCCCCGGGCAGCGCCTCGGGGACCGAGCAGCGGGCACGCCTGCGGGAAGAGGGCATCAGCCTGTCGAATGACAGGGTGGATATCCGACGGCATGGCTGGCGTCCGATGGAGCACAGCGGTTAGAGTGCGCCCTTTGTTCTCACCGACAGTAATCCGCTCGATGCCGCGTAAATCCTGGCGCGCCGCCCTCGCCGCCTACTCCAGCCCCGCCACCCTGGCATTGCTTTTGCTCGGCTTTGCCGCGGGCCTGCCCTATATGCTGGTGTTTTCCACCCTCTCCGTCTGGCTGCGCGAAGCCGGGGTGGCCCGTGAAACCATAGGTTTCGCCAGCCTGATCGGCCTGGCCTATGCCTTCAAATGGGTCTGGTCGCCGCTGCTCGATCAATGGCGCCTGCCGCTGCTCGGTCAGCTGGGGCGACGACGCTCCTGGCTGGTGCTGTCCCAGAGCCTGGTGATCATCGGCCTGATCGGCATGGCCCTGTGCGACCCGCAGCAAAGCCTGAGCTGGCTGATCGCCTTGGCCGTGCTGGTCGCATTCGCCTCGGCAACCCAGGATATCGCGGTCGACGCCTACCGTCTGGAAATCGCCGACGACAGCCGGCAAGCCGCCCTGGCCGCCAGCTACATGGCCGGCTACCGGGTCGCCGTCCTCCTGGCCACCGCCGGGGCGCTGTATTTCGCCGAAGGCCTGGGCTCCACCGGACAGCGCTACAGCCACGGCGCCTGGACCGGCACCTACCTGATCTTCGCCCTGCTGATGCTGCCTGCGCTGCTCACCAGCCTGTGGATGCGCGAACCCAAGGTCCCCCTGCAGACCCGCCTGGCGGCCGCGCGCTACGGCTTCCAGCATCAGATCGTTTCGGTACTGGTGCTGATCGTGCTGCTGGTGTCGGTACCGGCACTCTTCACCCAGCTGTACCACACCGGCTTCGCCAGCCTGGTCACAGGTGAGGCCAGCCTGCTGGACCTGCTGCTCAAGGATCGGGCGTTTCTGCGCGCCCTGCTCTACGCCATCCTCACCAGCCTGTGCCTGTCCGCCATGGGCCGCCGCGGCCTGGCGCCGGTGCTGACCCCGGTCAACGACTTTATCCTGCGCTACCGCTGGCAGGCGCTGCTGCTGCTGGGGCTGGTCGCCACCTACCGGATGTCGGACACCGTGATGGGCGTGATGGCCAACGTCTTCTATATCGACCAGGGTTTTACCAAGGATCAGATCGCCAGCGTCAGCAAGCTGTTCGGCCTGGTGATGACCCTGGTCGGTGCCGGCCTGGGCGGCCTGTTGATCGTGCGCTTCGGCATCATGCCGATCCTGCTGATCGGCGGCATCGCCTCGGCGGCGACCAATCTGCTGTTCCTGCTGTTGGCAGGCATGGGCGCCGACCTGCAGATGCTGATCCTGACCATCTCCTGCGACAACTTCAGTGCCGGCCTGGCCACGGCGGCCTTCGTCGCCTACCTGTCGAGCCTGACCAACCTGAAGTTCTCCGCCACCCAGTACGCCCTGCTCAGCTCGATCATGCTGCTGTTGCCACGCCTGATCGGCGGCTATTCGGGGGTCATGGTGGAAAAACTCGGCTATGCCCAGTTCTTTCTCGCCACAGCCTTGCTGGGGGTTCCGACCCTGCTGCTGATCGGCCTGCAATGGCGACGAGGACCGGCCCAAGCCCAGGAAGCGGAACAGCCGACGCCGTCCGAGTCGACCAGCTAGCGCATTTTCACCAAAGGTAGGTGTGCGGCCGTTTTGGCGGGTTACGCCGCACGGAAAGCGCAGCCTGATCTGCCATAGCGGCTTTCAGCGTGGGTATCGCTACGTTCAACCCACTCAGCATGGGTATCGCTACGCTCAACCCATCCTACGGCTGTCGGCACCGCTCGAGCGGCGCCGACGCGGCGCCTGTCAGTCGCGGAAGTTGTTGTACTGCAGCGGCATGCCGAAATCCTTGGCGCGCAAGGCGGCGATCGCCTCCTGCAGGTCATCGCGCTTCTTGCCGGTGATGCGCACCTGCTCGCCCTGGATGGCGGCCTGGACCTTGAGCTTGCAGTCCTTGATATGGGCGACGATCTTTTTCGCCAGTTCCTTGTCTATGCCTTCACGCAAGGTGGCTTCCTGCTTGACGACCTTGCCCGACGGGTAGGCGTCCTTGAGTTCCAGGCACTGCACTTCGATCTTGCGCTTTACCAGGCTGAGCTTGAGAATCTCCACCAGTTGTTCAAGCTGGAAATCCGCATCGGCGGTGAGGTTGATGGTCAGTTCCTTGAGTTCGAAGCTGCCTTTGCCGCGCAGGTCGTAGCGACGCTCCAGCTCTTTCATCGCGTTATCGACGGCATTGGTGACTTCGTGTTTGTCCAGTTCGGACACCACGTCGAACGAGGGCATGGATTCTCTCCAGATAAAAGGCGCGACCCACCTCACGGACGGAGCGCGCCGAGCTTGTTGACGGTTAAAGTACGCGGCCATTATAAGCGCAGCTACAGACACAGCCCGGCATAAAGTAACCGGCACTTTTTATTCCTTCCCTGCGAGCCTACCCATGCCCAACCCCCATCTCAGCATTCTGGTGGTGGACGACGCCAAATTTTCCAGCGCCATGATCGGCCGCGCCCTGACCCAGGCCGGCTATCAGGATGTGCGTTTTGCCAGCAGTGCGCTCGAAGCCCTGCAGTTGCTGGAAAAGCGTCCGGCCAGCGTGCTGCTGGCGGATTGGCTGATGCCGGAGATCGACGGCCTGGAACTGACCGGCCGGGTGCGCCAACTGGACGAGATGGCCGACCACTACACCTACGTCATGCTGTTGACCGGCAAGGAAGGCGAAAATGTCCTGAGCGAAGCCTTCGACCGTGGGGTCGACGACTTCATCAGCAAGGCGGCGATGAACGAACAGCTGGTGCCGCGGGTGTATGCCGCCGACCGTCTGTGCAACACCCTGCAACGCCTGCTGCAGGAGAACCGCCTGCTGACCCAGAACATCGCCAGCCTGGAGGAGCGCAACCTGGTCGATCCGCTCTCCGGCCTGGGCAACCTGCGCTACCTCAAGCAGAAGCTGCTCGACAGCCTGCGCCAGATCGAGTCCCGCGGCGGCGCAGTCTGCTACCTGCTGATCGGCCTGCAGGACGCCAGCGAACTGCGTCAGCAGTACGGCCAGGTGTTCTACAACGAATTGCTTCACGGCGTGGCTCGGCGCCTGCAGCAGCTGGTGCTGCCCCTGGACGTGCTGGCACGCCTGGACGACAACCATTTCGGCCTGATCACCCTGCTCGAAGACCTGCACGAATGCTCGCCCAGCAGCTTCAAGCGCCTGCACGAGGGCCTGAACCTCAAGGCCTTCAAGACCAGCGAAGGCTTCATCAGCCTCAAGGCCGGGATTTGCCTGGTGGGTCTGGACGCCAAGGGGCTGCCGGTCGACCCCAACGCCCTGATCGACCAAGCCGCCGCGCTCCTGCCCGAGTCCTATGCCAGCGGCCGGGTGGCAGCCATGCGCCTGTCGCCGAGCCAGTAAAGCTCCATGACCTGGCACGTGCTGGGCGCCGGCAGCCTGGGCAGCCTCTGGGCCACCCGCCTGGCCCGCGCCGGACAGCCCGTGCGGCTGATCCTGCGCGACTCGACCCGGCTGGCCGCCTACCGGGCCGCCGGCGGCCTGAGCCTGGTGGAGCAGGGCCGTAGCAGCCGCTACCCGATTCCCGGCGAAACCGCCGAGGCGACCAGTCCTATTCACCGTTTGCTGCTGGCCTGCAAGGCCTACGATGCCGAAGAAGCGCTGGCGAGCCTGGCCGGACGCCTGCAGCCGAATGCTGAACTGATCCTGCTGCAGAACGGCCTAGGCAGCCAGGACGCGGTGGCCGCGCGCCTGCCCCGCGGCCGCTGCATCCTCGCCTCCAGCACCGAAGGCGCCTTCCGCGAGGGCGATTTCCGGGTAGTGTTCGCCGGTCACGGCTACACCTGGCTCGGCGATCCGCAGGATCCCAGGGTGCCGGCCTGGTTCGGCCAACTGGGCGACGCCGGCATCCCCTGCGAATGGACACCGGACATACTCACGCGGCTGTGGCGCAAACTGGCACTCAACTGCGCGATCAATCCGCTGAGCGTGCTGTACGATTGTCGCAACGGCGGCCTGCTCGAACACCCCGCCGAAGTCGCCACCCTCTGCGCCGAACTGAGCGACCTGCTGCAGGTCTGCGGCCAACCGGCCGCCGCGCTCGACCTGCACGCCGAAGTGCTGCGGGTCATCCAGGCCACTGCCGGCAATTATTCGTCCATGCACCAGGACGTCGCCCAGCACAGACGCACCGAGATCGACTACCTGCTGGGGCATGCCTGTGCGCTCGCCGCGCGCCATCGCTGCAACCTGCCGCACATCGAGGCCCTGCAACGGCGCCTGGTGGCCCACCTGCAGAGCCGCGGATTGCCCCGCGACTGATGCCCGCGCTACCCTGAAGCGCGTTCCAACCCTGATCCGGCTGCCCATGACCCTGCGCCAACGCCTCGAAAACCTGCCGGTTGGCCGCAAGCTGCTGGCCGCCCTACTGGCCTTGCTGGCCACCGTGCTGCTGGTGGCCAACCTGGCCTTTATCAGCGCGGCCTACTGGATCTCCCAGGAAAACATGGCGCCCCAGGCGCTGCACACCCTCGGCCGGCTGATCGCCAGCCCGGCGATGAGCCGCGACGCCCTGAGCTCGCCGGCGGCCGCCCGGGCGCTGCTCGAGCGCCTGGACGACTACGCGCCGCTGCGCGCCGCGGCGCTTTACGACGGCCAGGGCCAGAGCCTGGCCCAATTGCGCGGTGACCTGTTGCTGCTGCCCCAGCACCTGAAAGCCCTGGAGGACTGGCGCCATGGCGAGTTCCGCACGAACCTGCTGCTGGAACTGCCCCAACCGGACGGGCCACCGGGGCACCTGCTGCTGGTGGCCTCCAGCGAACTGCCCGGCGCCTTCTTCACCGGCACCCTGACCGCCAGCGGAGCGATACTGCTGATCAGCATCCTGCTCTGGTTCATAGTCGCCCGGCAGATCCGCCGCCTGGTGACCCGGCCGATCCGCAAGCTGGAAGAGCTGTCTCGCCAGGTCACACGCGAGGAGAACTACGCCCTGCGCGCCGGCCGCGGCAACCACGACGAGATCGGCAGCCTGGCCGAGGCCTTCAACACCATGCTCTCGCGCATCGAGGCCCGCGAGCAGCAGCTCAAGCGCGCCAGGGACGACTCCCAGCTGGCCTTCGACCAGGCCCAGAGCCTGGCCGAGGAAACCCGCCACTCCAACCGCAAGCTGGAATTGGAAGTGCAGGTGCGCAGCAAGATCGAGAAAAAGCTCACCGGCTTCCAGAACTACCTGAACAGCATCATCGACTCCATGCCCTCGGCGCTGATCGCCCTGGACGAACAGCTCTACGTCACCCAGTGGAACCAGGAGGCCAGCGCCCTCTCCGGTACCCGCCTGGACGAGGCACTGAACCAGCCGGTGTTCCTCGCTTTCCCGCCGCTCAAACCCTTCCTGGCGCAACTCAAACGCACAGCCGAGCAGCACCGGATCGAGAAGATCGAGCGGGTCACCTGGTTCAAGGACGAGCAGCCACGGCATTACGCCCTGACCTTCTATCCCTTGATGGGCGGCGGCGGGCGCGGCGCGGTGATCCGCATCGACGACATCAGCCAGCGCCTGGCCATGGAGGAGCTGATGGTGCAGTCCGAGAAGATGCTCTCGGTCGGCGGCCTGGCGGCCGGCATGGCCCACGAAATCAACAACCCCCTGGGCGCCATCCTGCACAACGTGCAAAACATCCGCCGGCGCCTCTCCGCGGACCTTGCGAAAAACCAGCAACAGGCCGAGGCCGCCGGTATCAGCCTGGATGCCGTGAACCGTTACCTGCTCAGCCGGGAAGTGCCACAGTTGCTCGATGGTATCCAGCAGGCCGGCACCCGGGCGGCCAAGATCGTCAGCCATATGCTCAGTTTCAGCCGCCTGAGCAACCGCCAGCTGACGCCCTGCCAGCTGCCGGTGCTGATCGACCAGGCCGTGGAGATCGCCAGCAACGACTTCGCCCTGGTCGAGGGATTCGACTTCAAGGGCCTGACCCTGGTGCGCGAATTCGACCCACGGATCGGCCCCGTGCCCTGCACCGCCAATGAACTGGAGCAGGTCCTGCTCAACCTGCTGAAGAACTCGGCCCAGGCCATCCAGCAGCGCCCGGATGACCGCGAGCCCGGGCGGATCGTCCTGCGCACCCGCCTCAACCCGCCCTGGGTGGAAATCCAGGTGGAAGACAACGGAGCCGGCATGCCGGAGCCGGTGCGCAAACGCATCTTCGAGCCCTTCTTCACCACCAAGGAGGTCGGCCAGGGCACCGGCCTGGGGCTGTCGGTCTCCTATTTCATCATCACCAACAACCACAAGGGCCAGATGGAAGTGCAGTCCACCCCGGGCCAGGGCACCTGCTTCACCCTGCGCCTGCCCCTGGCCGCGCCCCTCGACAGCTCCGCTTCCCACTAGGTCCATCCCATGAGTTATCGCTTGTCGAAGATCTACACCCGTACCGGCGATGCCGGCGAAACCGGCCTGGCCGATGGCCGCCGCGTAGCCAAGGACCACCCCCGGGTGGAAGCCATGGGCGAGGTGGACAGCCTCAACAGCCAACTGGGCCTGCTGCTCGCCGGCCTGGCCGAGCAGCAGGCGCGCTGGCCAGGGCTGGTGGAGTTGATCGAGGTGTTGACGCCTTGCCAGCACCGCCTGTTCGACCTGGGCGGCGAACTGGCCATGCCGGCCTACCAAGCCCTGAACGGCGCGGAGATCGAGCGCCTGGAAGCGGCCATCGACCGCTGGAACGAAGAACTCGGCCCGCTGAAGAATTTCATTCTGCCCGGTGGTTCCACGCTGATCGCCCAGGCCCATGTCTGCCGCAGCCTGGCCCGTAGCGCCGAGCGCCGCTGTCAGCAGCTGAATGCCCTGGAACCCCTGGAAGGCGTCGGCCTGGCCTATGTCAATCGCCTGTCCGACCTGCTGTTCGTCGCCGCCCGCCTGATCGCCCGCCGCCAGGGCATAGACGAAATCCTCTGGCAGGCGGCGGAGAAACCGTAGGATGGGTTGAGACGCGTAGCGTCGATACCCATCAACCCACTCTGAATATCGCTGCGTTCAGCCTAGGCGCCCCCCTCCTACGCCGGCCAGAAGCTACGGATACCGGCCACCCCCTGGGCGCCGGCCTGCCAGGCGCGTTCGCGGTCGCCGGCGCCCAGGCCGCCGAGCAGGTAGGCCGGCTTGTTGAAGTCCTTCAGTAATTCGATCGCGGCGTCCCAGCCCAGGGGTTCGGCATCGGGGTGGCTCTGGGTGGCCTGCACCGGCGACAGGGTGACGAAGTCCACGCCCATCCGCTCGGCCAGGGCCAGTTCCTCGGCGTTATGGCAGGACGCCGCCAGCCAGCGCGCCGCGGGGAAGGGCCGGCCCTGACTGGCGTATTTGCGCAGCTGCGTGGCGGTGAGGTGCCAGCCGGCCGCTGGAAAATCCCCCAACCACTCCAGCGGGCCCTTGAGCATCAGTTGCGCCTTGCCGGCACAGAGGCCCACGGCATCCACGGCGAGGTCGCGGTACTGCGGGTCGTACATGTCCGGCGCCCGCAGCTGCACCAGCTGGCTGCCGTTGGCCAGAGCCTGGCGCAGGCCCTGCAGCAGCTCGACGCGGTCCAGGTCGGCGGGCGTGATCAGGTACTGGCTGGGCAGGCGCGCCGCGGCCACTACCGGCTGATTGGCGGCCGGAAAGTCATAATCGGCCAGCTCCCGCGGCGTCACCCAGGCCAACGGCTGGCCCTCGGCACCATGGGGCTCGCCGCTGAAAGCCGAGACCTCCCAGACATCCAGCAGCACCCGCTTGTCTGGATAGTCGTGGCGCACCTGGATAAGCGGCCGGGTCGCCTCGACCCGGATGCCCAGCTCTTCGTGCAGCTCGCGGGCCAGGGCCGCCGATACGCTTTCGCCATCCTCGACCTTGCCACCGGGAAACTCCCAGAGGCCGCCCTGATGCTGAGCATCGCCACGGCGGGCGATCAGGATACGGCCATCAAGACCGCGGATGACCGCGGCAGCTACATGTACAGGTTTCATTCGATGATCTCGGTCTCCTGCAGGGCGTCTTGGTACCAACGCTGGAAGGCAGGCCATTGGAAAATGGTCTCGACGTAGGCCGCGGCGTCGGCCGGCAGTTCCACGGCGAAACTGCGCAGGCGGCTGGCCACCGGCGCATAGAAGGCATCGGCCACACTGGGGTGACCGAACAGAAAGGGCCAATCCTGGCCGAAGCGGGCACGGCAGTCGGCCCAGAGCGCGCAGATTCGCCGAATGTCCCGGGCGGCATCTTCCGGGATGTCGGCCGGCATCGGCAACTGACGCTTCATGTCCATCGACATATGGCTGCGCAGGGCGACGAAGCCACTGTGCATCTCCGCGCACACGGAACGGGCCATGGCCCGTGCCGCCTGGCCACGCGGCCAAAGGTGGGCTTCGGGAAAACATTCGGCCAGGTACTCGGCGATGGCCAGGGAATCCCAGATCGAACCGTCGCTCGCGCTTTCGAGCACCGGCACCTTGGCCGTCGGTGAATGGGCCGCCAGCCGTGGGCCACTGTCCGCCCGGTAGAGCGGGATGCGCAACTCCTCATAGGGCGCACCGCTCAGCTCGAGCGCCAACCAGGCCCGCAAGGACCAGGACGAATAATTTTTGTTGCCGATTACCAACCTGAGGGACATGTGCTGCTCCTGTTACCTGTCGAACGCCTTGGTCGATGGAACATAAAGCGCAGGCCCCCCGCTGGCAAATTCCGATTTTTTATCCTTGGATAAGTCCCAGGAATACCCCCAGCTTGAAGCTTACCGCTTGCAGCTGCCCTTCTCTTACGTCCGATATTCGGCGTTGATCTTCACATACTCATGGGACAAATCGGTGGTCCAGATGGTCTCGCTGCAGTTGCCGCGACCCAGCTCGATGCGGATGGTGATTTCCGCCTCGGCCATCACCGCCGTCCCCTGGGCCTCGGTGTAGCTGGCGGCCCGGCAGCCGCGGCTGGCAATGCAGACCGCGCCGAGGAACACATCGATCTTGCTCACATCCAGCTGCGGCACGCCCGCGTAGCCGACGGCCGCGAGTATCCGCCCCCAGTTGGGGTCGGAAGCGAACAGCGCGGTCTTGATCAGCGGCGAGTGGGCCACGGCATAGGCGACATCCAGGCACTCCTGGTGGGTTGCCACGCCGTTGACCTGCACAGTGACGAACTTGGTCGCGCCTTCACCGTCGCGGACTATGGCCTGGGCCACGTCCATGCACACCTCGAACACAGCCTGCTTGAGCGCGGCGAACAGGGCACCCGAGGCCTGGGTGATTTCCGGCAAGGCGGCCTGGCCGGTGGCGATCAGCATGCAGCAATCGTTGGTCGAGGTATCGCCGTCTATGGTGATGCGGTTGAACGACTTGTTCGCCCCATCGCGCAGCAGGTCCTGCAGCACGCCCGGGGCGACCTTGGCGTCGGTGGCGATATAACCGAGCATGGTCGCCATGTTCGGCCTGATCATCCCGGCGCCCTTGGAAATCCCGGTGACCGTGACCGTCACGCCCTCATGGACGAATTGCCGGCTGGCGCCCTTGGGTAGGGTATCGGTGGTCATGATGCCAATGGCCGCCTCGGCCCAGTGATCGGCCGCCAGGTCATCCAGGGCGGCCTGCAGGGCACCTTCGATCTTCTCCACCGGCAACGGCTCGCCTATCACCCCGGTGGAAAACGGCAGCACCGCGCCTTCCGCCACCCCGGCCAAGGCCGCCAGGCTGGCACAGGCGCGCCGGGCATTGAGCAGCCCCGGCTCGCCGGTCCCGGCATTGGCATTGCCGGTGTTGGTCAGCAGGTAACGCACCTCGCCCTGCAGGCGCTCGCGGGTGAGAATCACCGGGGCGGCGCAGAAGGCGTTGGTGGTGGTCACACCGGCCACGCGGGAGCCCTCGGCACAGCGCATGACCACCACATCCTTGCGCCCGGGGCGCTTGATGCCGGCCGAAGCGATGCCCAGTTCGAAACCGGGGACCGGGTGCAGGGTAGGCAGGGGGCCGAGACCGACAGGCATAGAAATACGCTCCTAGAAATTTTTAAGCGCCGTGCCGCCGGGCACAGGCGAATTCGGAAACGCCGCGAGCGGCTAGGCCGATCGCGGCGTTCTGGGGGCAGGCTCAAGCATAGCCAAGAGCGAAGCCTTTTCCGGCTTTTAGCTGAGCTGCCCGTGGCAGTGCTTGTATTTCTTGCCGGAGCCGCAGGGACAGGGTTCGTTGCGGCCGATCTTGGCCTCGCTGCGCACGGGCGCCAGGGCCAGGTCGGACTCGCCTTCGGCCACGGCTTCCTGCGGCTGCTCCAGGCCCGGGGCCTCGGCGTGCTGGAACTGCATGCGCTGGGCCATTTCCTCGGCCTCGCGGCGCAGACGCGCCTCTTCCTCGACCGGGTCTTCGCGACGGACCTGCACATGGGACAGCACACGGATGGTGTCGCGCTTGATCGAGTCGAGCAGTTCCTGGAACAGGGTGAAGGATTCGCGCTTGTATTCCTGCTTCGGGTTCTTCTGCGCATAGCCGCGCAGGTGGATACCGTGGCGCAGGTGGTCCATGGTCGACAGGTGGTCTTTCCACAGATCGTCCAGCACCCGCAGCAGAATCTGCTTCTCGAAGGTGCGCAGGGCCTCGGCACTGGCCTGCTCTTCCTTCTCGTGGTAGGCCGCGATCAGGGCCTCCAGCAGACGGGCGCGCAGGGGCTCTTCGTAGAGTTTGTCATCCTCGTCGAGCCATTGCTGGATCGGCAACTTGATGCCGAAATCGCTGTGCAGCGCCGCTTCCAGGCCGGCGATGTTCCACTGCTCGGGCAGGGACTGCGGCGGGATATGGGCACTGACAGTGGTGTCCAGCACTTCATGGCGGAAGTCGGCAATGGTCTCGCCTATATCGTCGGCCGCCAGCAGGGTATTGCGCATGTGATAGATCACTTTGCGCTGCTCGTTGGCCACGTCGTCGAACTCGAGCAACTGCTTGCGCATGTCGAAGTTGCGACCCTCCACCTTGCGCTGGGCCTTTTCGATGGCGTTGCTCACCATGCGGTGCTCGATGGCCTCGCCGGCCTGCATGCCCAGGGCCTTCATGAAATTCTTCACCCGGTCGGAGGCGAAGATGCGCATCAGGCTGTCTTCCAGGGACAGGTAGAAACGGCTGGAGCCCGGGTCACCCTGACGGCCGGAACGGCCGCGCAACTGGTTGTCGATGCGCCGCGATTCGTGGCGCTCGGAGGCGATCACATGCAGGCCGCCGGACTCGATCACCTGCTGGTGACGCTTGTGCCAATCGGCCTTGATCTGGGCGATCTGCTCTGGCGTCGGCTGCTCCTGACTAGAGAGCTCCAGCGCGGCGATTTCCACTTCCCAGTTGCCGCCGAGAAGGATGTCGGTGCCGCGACCGGCCATGTTGGTGGCGATGGTCAGCGCGCCCGGCCGACCGGCCTGGGCGATGATCTCGGCTTCCTTCTCGTGGTACTTGGCGTTGAGCACCTTGTGCTCGATGCCTTCCTTGGTCAGCAACTGCGAGACGTACTCGGAGCTCTCGATCGAGGCGGTACCCACCAGCACCGGACGGCCCTGGACCATGGACTCCTTGATGTCGGTGACTATGGCGGCGTACTTCTCTTCCTGGGTCAGGTAGACCAGATCGTTGAAGTCCTTGCGCGCCATATTGCGATTGGTCGGGATCACCGCCACGGACAGGCCGTAGATCTGGTGAAATTCGAAGGCCTCGGTGTCGGCCGTGCCGGTCATGCCGGACAGCTTGTTGTACAGCCTGAAATAATTCTGGAAGGTGGTCGAGGCCAGGGTCTGGCTCTCGGCCTGGATCGGCAGGCCTTCCTTCGCCTCGATGGCCTGGTGCAGGCCCTCGGACAGGCGCCGCCCGGGCATGGTGCGACCGGTGTGCTCGTCGATCAGCAGCACCTGGTCTTTCTGGACTATGTACTCGACATTGCGGTGGAACAGCTTGTGCGCGCGCAGGCCGGAATAGACATGGGTCAGCAGGCCGAGGTTATGGGCCGAATACAGGCTCTCGCCCTCGGCCAGCAGGCCAGCCTCGGTGAGCATTTCCTCGATGAACTGATGGCCGGCCTCGTTCAGCTCGACCTGGCGGGTTTTCTCGTCGACCGTGTAATGGCCTTCCTGGGTGACCACGCCCTCCTCTTCCTCGACATGCAGCTTGAGGCGCGGGATCAGGCGATTGATCTCGGTGTACATCTTCGAGCTGTCTTCGGCCTGGCCGGAGATGATCAACGGGGTACGCGCCTCGTCGATCAGGATCGAGTCGACTTCGTCGATCACGGCGAAGTTCAGGCCGCGCTGGAATTTCTCGTCCAGGCTGAAGGCCATGTTGTCGCGCAGGTAGTCGAAGCCGTATTCGTTGTTGGTGCCGTAGGTGATGTCGGCCGCATAGGCGGCGCGTTTTTCTTCCGGCGGCTGGAACGGCGTGACTATGCCGACCGACAGGCCGAGGAATTCGTAGAGCGGGCGCATCCAGTTGGCGTCGCGGCGGGCCAGGTAGTCGTTCACCGTGACCACGTGCACGCCCTTGCCGGACAGCGCATTGAGGTAGACCGCCAGGGTTGCCACCAGGGTCTTGCCCTCACCGGTACGCATCTCGGCGATCCGGCCTTCGTGCAGGGTCATGCCGCCGATCAACTGAACGTCGAAATGGCGCATGCCCATCACCCGCTTGCCCGCCTCGCGGGCCACGGCAAAGGCTTCCGGCAACAACTGGTCGAGGGTTTCGCCTTTGGCCAAACGGGCCTTGAACGCTTCGGTCTTGGCACGCAGCTGCTCGTCCGACAGAGCCAGCATCTGCTCCTCGAACCCGTTGACCAGTTGCACTGTCTTGAGCATGCGTTTGACTTCACGCTCGTTCTTGCTTCCAAAGAGTTTTTTCAACAAAGGCGCAAACATATCGACAGGATCTTCCACGCGTATGGATGGAGGGCGGCCCCGAGACTCACCCCTGCAGCCCTCATGGCTGCGTGCGAAGCGGGCATTCTACTCGGAAACGTTAACGAGGAAAGCGACGTTATGCCAGAGTGTCGGCCTGCGCAAGTTAACCGGGCGATTGACCCCGGGGGCATGCTCGCTGCGCTGCGCCAGCTCGCAGCCGCCCAGGCGCAAGCGTCGAGGCAGCGTCCCTGCACGCCGTTCTGCTACTATGGCGGCTCTGCACTTCAAGGCCACACGCCATGAGCTTTCGTCCCTTGCCGGCCCGTGCCACCGCCGCACTGATACGCGAGGCGAAACCCCTCAAAGCCCTGTTCAGCGAGGCCCAGCGCCTCGATCGCCTGCAGGCCCTGCTGGAAAGCCAGTTGCAGCCGGCCGCGCGCGAGCATTGCCATGTAGCCTCCTGGCGCGAAGGCTGCCTGCTGCTGATAGTCACCGACGGCCATTGGGCTACCCGTCTGCGTTACCAGCAGAAACGCCTGCAACGCCAACTGCAAGCCTTCGAGGAATTCGCCAACCTGAACCGGCTGCTGTTCAAGGTGCAGCCATCGGCGACCCGGGATCGCCCCGCAGTACCCGGCCGCGAGCTGTCGAGCAACACGGTCGAAACCCTGCAGATCGCCGCCGAAGGCATTCGCGACCCCAAGCTGCGCGCCGCCCTGGAGCGCCTGGCCAGCCACGGCAAACCCCGCGACAAGCAGCCCTAGCGCTTTTCGAGCGCCTCTGGATACCCGCCTTCGCGGGTATGACGAGCGAGGGTTTTCCGTGAAGATCTGCCCGTGCTTTTGCCCTCCGCGCACATAAAAAAAGCCACCCGAAGGTGGCCTTAAAAAAACACAAAG
>DATDTH010000013.1:0-5466 GCA_035290985.1 Pseudomonas sp.
CTGCGCCGGGCTGCTGCTGGTGGTTCTGGCGGAGCTGAATTTCCGTCTGCTCGAGATGCCCTTGCGCAGACGAGGGGCCGTGTTATCGGCCCGCTTGCTCGATCTCCAAGCGATACCTCGCCGTGACAGCAGTGTTGCCCCGGCTGCCATGGACGCTCTGTCCGTCCACTCCGCCGAACCCACTTCGAAGGTTTAACCCATGCTGAAACGGCTTACCCGTCCCGCCTCCGCCGCGTCAGCGGCCCCGTTGTCCGAGCGACCCGAGCCGGGCGTGAGCGAAGCACCGGCCCTGCCCGACGACCCGACCCTGACCGATGCCTATCTGAGTGGCTGGTTCCACCGCGACAGCGGCGAACTGTTCGAAGGCTTCCCGATCGATGCCGAGGACTCGGTGCTGGACATCGGCTGTGGCGATGGTCCCTTCGCCAGCTTCTGCGCCGAGCGCGGGGCCGAGGTGATATTTGCCGACATCGATGCTGAGAAGGTGGCGGCGGTCGAGGCCATGCTCAGGCAGTCGCCGGCCCGCGCCGTGCTGCCCCTGGTCACGGACGCCAACCCGATACCCTTGCCGGATGCCCGGGTCAACAAGGTGATCGCCATGGAGGTGCTGGAGCATGTGGCGGATCCCGCGCAGTTCATGGCCGAGCTGGTGCGGGTGGCCCGGCCCGGTGCGCAGTTTCTGCTCACCGTGCCCGATCCCCTGGGCGAGAGCGTGCAGAAGAAGCTGGCGCCGGATGCCTATTTCCAACACCCCAACCATATCCGGGTCTTCCAGCGGGATGAATTCGAGCAGTTGATCCTGAAGGCGGGGCTGATCATCGAAAAACGCGCCGATTACGGTTTCTACTGGTCCATCTGGTGGTTCTTCTTCTGGGCCTGCAAGCAGGACCTGTCGCCGCCCTGGCACCCGCTGCTGGAGTCCTGGACCCGTACCTGGAACCTGTTGCTGTCCACACCCGACGGCCCGCGGATCAAGAAAGCTTTGGATGGGGCCATGCCCAAGAGCCAGGCGATTATCGCCCGCAAGCCCTGATAATTCGCGCAAAGGAGTGCGCCGATGCCCCCGGTCCCCGCCCTGCTGTTGACGCGCTTGCGCGCCAATGCCCCCCTGCTGGCCAGCGTAGTGCTGGTGCTGGCAGTGGTGCTGTTTATTCGCCTGAGTCTGGGCTTCGAATTCCCGATTCCCTGGAACGACGAAACGGCCTTTATCGCCCAGGCCTTCGAGTTCAGCCGCAGCGGCAGTTTCTTCGTCTGGGGGCTTAACCAGGAGCGCCTTCTGATGTGGATGCCGCCCGGTTACATGCTGCTGCTGGCCGGAGTCTACAAGCTGTTCGGCTACAGCTTCGAGCTTTCCCGCTGGGTGTCCTGTCTGCTCTACCTGGGCGCATTCGGCGTCGGACTGGCGATCGTGCGCGGCAACCTGTCCGGCTGGCGACGAACCCTGGCACTGCTGCTGGGACTGCTGGCCTTCCTTTCGCCGTACTCACTGGTGATTTCCAATATCGCGCGCATGGAAAGCCTGTACAGCCTGATCTTCCTGGGCTCGCTGCTGGCCGCGCTGCGGGGCAAAGCCACCTTGGGCCTGGCCCTGGTGTTGCTGGCTGCGACCGTGCATTTCAATGCGGTGTATTTCCTGCTGCCCTATGCCGTGCTGGTGGTGTGGACCCTGGTGCGCCGGGAGACCCTGAGCATCGGGCCCGGCGAGCTGCTGGCGCTGGTTGTGGCCGGGCTGGCGCTGGCCGGCTATGGGCTGTTCGTGATCAAGCACCTCGACGGTTTCTGGCAGGACATGCGTTTTCAGTTCGCCTTCAAGCTGGGTGCGCCGCTGATGGGTGGGCGCCCGGGCTGGACGTTGCTGCTGGTGTTGCTGTCGATCCCGCTCGTCCAGTTGCTCGTCCATCGCCGTTTCGCCGGCGAGACCTGGCTGTCGCTCTTCGGCCTGGCGTTTATCGCCATGGCCTTGAACGGCCACAGCATGTGGTACTACTACGGCTACAACATCGGCTTCTGGCTGTTGCTGCTGGGCGTATTGGCCAGCAGCGCCGCTGTCGGCAAGGCCCGCGGGCGCTTCGCCTGGACCCTGCTTGCCGTGGGCTTGGCCCTCCCGCTGGCGCACTATGCCGGTCGCAGCACCCCTGAGTTCGAGGGGCTCAAGCCGCGGCTGGCCCTGCTGTCGCGGGACTTCCTGGCCCCGCGGGAACTGCAGCGGGTGCGCGACTTCATCCAGGGCCTGCCCGCCGACAGCCGAGTGTCCTTCGGTTATTCGGGGGTCGAACCCTTTTTTTTCGAGGACATCGCCCGGGTCGGCGCGCGCTGGAGCATCTCGGCCCATAGCGTGATCCAGGTGTTTCCGGCGCGTCGCCTGGACTACCGGGTGCTCTGCGACAGCGCGCTGTTCCCCCCTTACCTGTTTGTCTATGACTGGGACGGTTACCCACGCAAGGGCCAGGACAGTGGCTGCGCGGTGATCCCTCTCAATTCCGCGGTCGCGTCGGGTCCCCTCGCGCCCCGGCTCTGACTGGTTCATCAATGAGCGACAAGGACGTCGACATGACCTTCATTTCCCATGCGCAGAACTTCGAGGACGTGACGCTCTGGCGCACCCTGCGGCTCTTCGGTCCGGGTTTCTATATCGACATCGGGGCCAATCATCCCCAGCAGGATTCGGTGACCCTCACGCTGTACGAACGCGGCTGGCGCGGCATCAATATCGAGCCGGTGCTGCAGTACCACCAGGCCCTCTGCGCGGCGCGTCCGGAGGATATCAACCTGTGCGTGGCGGTCGGCGAGGCCGAGGGCGAGTTGCTCTTCTTCGAGTCCGCCGAAACCGGGCTTTCGACCCTGAGCCTGGAAATGGCCAGGCTGCAGCGCGCGGAGGGTAACGATTTCGTTGAACGCGCGGTCAAGGTGCGCACCCTGGCCAGCATCTGCGAAGAGCACCTGAGCACCGAATTGCCCTGGCAATTCCTGAAGATCGATGTCGAGGGCTTCGAGGAGCAGGTGCTGCGCGGCATGGATTTTCGGCGCTGGCGACCTTGGATCATCCTGATCGAGTCCTCCTACCACAGCGATCCGCACTGGAAACACCTGATTCTGGACGCCGGCTACCGCTTCGCCCTGTGCGATGGGATCAACCGCTACTACGTGGCCGAGGAACGCAACGACCTGCTGGTGCCGCTGGCCTTGCCGCCCAACCTGATCGATGATTTCCGGCTTTGCCCCGGGCATAGGTTCAGCCACCCGGTGGAGGACGTAGCAGCGCTGCATACCCAGTTGCATGAGACCAGGGCGCGGGCCGAGCGGGCCGAAACTCAATTGGCGGCCATCTATAACAGCCGGCTGTGGACCCTGGTCAAGGGCGTCACCTGGCTGAAACGGCGGTTTTCATAGGGCACTCGCAGCCGGTTCGAGCCTTTGCCCGCGATACACGACACGCAAGGACAGGTCCGCCTCACTCGAGGCCCACACCAAGGATTCGGTATGGCAACCCTTAGGATTTTTTCGACCCTCGCACCCGACTCGGCCGCCCCCCAGACCCACGTCTGGCCCCGTATCGGCTATCTGCTGTTGCTCCTGAGCCTGTCGCTGTTCCTGCTGGAGGCCTGGACACCGGTCGAGCAGATGGACGATGCCTTTATCAGTTACCGCTACGCCCAGAACCTGTTGGATGGTCAGGGCCTGGTGTTCAATCCGGGGGAGCGGGTCGAGGGCTACACCAACCTGTCCTGGACGCTGCTAGTGGCCGGCGGTATGGCGCTGGGCCTGCCGGCGTCCCTGGCGGGGCACTGGCTGGGCCTGCTTGCAGGCCTGTGGCTGCTGTGGGCCAGCTACCGCTACGCGGCGTTCCTGCTAACCCCGGCCACGCGTTGGCTGGCGGGCCTGGCGCCCG
This sequence comes from Pseudomonas sp., assembly GCA_035290985.1. Classification (GTDB taxonomy): domain Bacteria; phylum Pseudomonadota; class Gammaproteobacteria; order Pseudomonadales; family Pseudomonadaceae; genus Aquipseudomonas. The sequence continues at coordinate 3,890 of DATDTH010000013.1, forward strand.
GGGTGCTACTGGCCAGCAACAGCTTTGCCGGCTGGAGTGGTGCGGGACTGGAGACCTCCCTGTTTGCCGCGACCGCGGTCTCGGCCCTGCATGCCTATGGGCGGGGGCGGATGGGCATGGTTCTGCTGTGGACGGTGCTGGCCAGCCTGACCCGCCCTGAGGGAGTATTGTTGGCCGGGCTGCTGCTGGGATGGGACTGGCTGGTGCGCGAGCTGCGCGAGCGGCCCCGGCATCTGCTGACTTTGCTGCGCCTGTCCTGGCCGGCGCTGGGGTTTGCCGCCTATCTGCTGCTGCATACGGCCTTTCGCCTGTACTACTACGGCGATTACGTGCCTAACACCTTTCACGCCAAGGTCGGTGGCGTCCCCTTGAACCGGGGTTTTTCGTATGTCTACCATTTCCTGATCGATGGGCCCGGGCTGTTGCTGATTCCGGCGTTGATCGCGGCCCTGAAATACCCGGCTTATCGCATGGGGTTCGTCTACTTGACCCTGACCCTGGCCTACAGCGTGGCGGTGGGCGGCGATGCCTTCCGCCTGGGACGGTTCTTGCTGCCGGTGCTGCCGGTGCTGATTGCCGGCGCGCTGGTCGGAGCCTGCTGGCTTTTCTATCGGCAGCGCGCGTTGGGGCTGGCACTGGGGCTGACGCTGCCCGCCTCGATCCTGTGGGCACTTTACAGCCCCTGGCCGGCGAACTTCGAGTTCAGTGGCCTCGAGGCCCGGCCCTGGCCAGTGTCGGCCAAGCGGCTGAGTGCCCGCAAACACGACATTTTCATCAATGAGGCGATTTCCCGGCAGTTGGTCGCTGCCCTGGGCCAGTTGCAGCCGCCGGTGAAACGGCTGGCCGCGATTGGCATCGGGCAAATCGGCTTCTTCGGCATGCACCTTGAAATCATCGATGTGGTGGGTCTTACCGACCGGCATATCGCGCGCAGCGAGCGGCGGATCGACGCGGCCTTTATCCTGCCGGGGCATCAGCGCACCGATGCGGACTATGTGTTTTCACGCAAGCCCGATGCATTGATCATTCCCCGCAAGGACAGCCCGAAAATCGTCCTGCTGCCGGCCACCCTGGACCTTTGGCGCGACCCGCGGCTGAGCGCCGAGTACCACTGGGACGAGACGCTGATGCTGTACCTGCGAAACCCCGAATTGCGCGGCAAGCCGTGAACCTGTCACTCCGGCTGAGTGGCCACCCGGGTTTCGAGCAGCCGCGTCCCGGCCCGCCCGCGAGCACGCTGCGCTCGGGGTGGCTGATCCAGGTTTTCAGTGGGCTGGTGTGGGCGAGCCTTCTGGTGTACACGCTGGCGTTAACGCTGTTCGTGCGTGCCAACAGTTATTTTATCGCGGACGATTACGATCACTTTATCCAGGCCGCGCACTTGCCCTTGCTGCAGCTACTCGCGACGCCAATCGACGTTCACTACGTGCCCCTGCACAAGCTGTTCAGCGCGCTGATCCTGAAGCTGGCGCCGCTGAATTTCGACCTGGCGCTGGGGGTGCTGCTGGCGTTTCATGGCCAGGCCATCTGGGTGCTTTATCGGCTGTTGCAGCAGTTGTCGAACAGCCCGGTAAACC
>DATDTH010000014.1:0-6087 GCA_035290985.1 Pseudomonas sp.
CCCGCCAGCCTGACGAGCGCGCTCACGACCTGGTCAGGCGCCTGGCCGAACAGAAGGCCCGCGCCCTGGCCAGGCAATACCCCGCGCACCTGCTGATCGGCTCCGACCAGGTCGCCGTGCTCGACGGCGAGATCCTCGGCAAGCCCCACGACCTGCCCCGCGCCCAAGCCCAGCTGATGGCCGCCAGCGGCCGCAGCGTGAGCTTCCTGACCGGCCTGGCACTGCTCAACAGCGCCAGCGGCCACTGCCAGGTCGACGTGGTGCCCTTTACCGTACATTTCCGCGAATTGGATGCGCCGCGCATCACCCGTTACCTGGAAGCCGAGCAGCCGTTCGACTGCGCCGGCAGCTTCAAGGCCGAAGGCCTGGGCGTCAGCCTATTTCGCGCCACCGAAGGCCCGGACGCCACTAGCCTGATCGGCCTGCCGCTGATCCGCCTGGTGGATATGCTGCTGGCCGAAGGCTTCGACATTCCCTAAGGGCGCCCCGCCACACAGGTAGCCCATATACGGATAAGCGCAGCGCAATCCGGGAAGCCCAACGCCTGCGCCATCCGCTCGACACGCGGGTTTCACCCGCCCTACGAAACCGCCTCACCTACGCTTTTTAACAAAAAGCAAAAACCCGGCCTAAGCCGGGTTTCGGGTAACGCGAACGTCAACCTCAGCGCAGGGCCGGCCCCTGGAAGCCCATCCACAGCGCCAGGTGCTCGGCGACGCTGGCGCCCAGGCGCTTGGCGAAGCGATCGAAGGGGGTCTCCTGCACGGTGAAATCCACCAACTTCTTCTCGCCTATCACTTCACGGGCCACATAGCTGGCATTGCCCAGACCATCGATCAACCCCAGCGGCAGAGCCTGCTCGCCGGACCAGATCAAGCCGGAGAACAGCTCCGGATGCTCGGCGACCTTGAGCCGCTCACCGCGCCCACGCTTGACGCTGTCGATGAACTGTCGGTGAGTGGTTTCCAGCACCCCCTGCCAGAAACGCGTCTCGTCTTCCTTCTGCGGCTGGAAGGGATCGAGAAAGGCCTTGTGCTCGCCCGAGGTGTAGACCCGACGATCGACGCCGAGCTTTTCCATCACCCCGACGAAACCGAAGGTCGCCGCCGTCACCCCAATGGAACCCACCAGGCTGGACTTGTCGGCGTAGATCATGTCCGCGGCACTGGCGATGTAATAGGCGCCGGAGGCCCCCAGGTCGGCGATCACGGCATAGACCTTGATCTCCTTGTGCTCGCCGCGCAGGCGGACGATCTCGTCGTAGATATAACCCGACTGCACCGGACTGCCGCCCGGGCTGTTGATCCGCAGGACCACACCCTTGGTATGGGGATCCTCGAACGCCTTGCGCAAACTGCCGACTATATTGTCGGCGCTGGCCGACTCCTGGTCGGCGATCATGCCACGCACTTCGATTAAGGCCGTGTGACCACTGCTGCCGACCGCACCCTTCTGCAGATCCAGCAGGGGCGAGAACAGCGCAATGGCGCCGAACAGGTAGATGAAGGTCAGCGACTTGAAGAAAATCCCCCAGCGTCGCGCCCTGCGCTGCTCCTGCACACCCGCCAGCAGGGTCTTCTCCAGCAATTGCCAGCTCTTGCCGTCGCCACCATCCGTGGCCGATGCCTTCCATTCATCCGACATAATTACCCACCTCGATTAAGTGCCCACTCGCACGCCCAGCCAACCAGGCGCGCAACTCGTTAAATTCCTCGATCGCCAGCCGCGGGCCATGGCCGCGCAGCACGCTCAGGGGCTGCGCCCCATAACCCACCGCCACCGAATCCACCCCGGCACGCCCGGCCATTTGCAGGTCGAACACCGAATCACCGACCATCAAGGCCCGCTCCGGCGCGACCCGACAATGGGCCAGGATCTCATGAAGCATCAAGGGGTCCGGTTTGCTCGCAGTCTCGTCGGCGCAACGAGTGATATCGAAATAATCCAGCCAGCCATGACCAGCCAGCACCCGCTCCAGGCCATGACGACTCTTGCCGGTGGCCACCGCCAGGCGATAACCCTGAGCCCGAAAGGCCTCGAGCGCCTCGGCCACACCCGGAAACAAGGCTGAAGGCTCGGCCTCGAACGCCAGATAGGCCTCGCTGTAGAGCCGACGAAATCGCTCAACCCGCAGCGGCTCGCGCAATTCCGGGTGCAGCACCTCGATCGCCTCGACCAACCCCAGGCCGATAATGCCTTTGATCGCCTCATCGTCGCGCGGCAGCAGCTCACAAGCCGCCGCTGCCAGGCGCATGGACTCGACGATACGACCGACGGAATCGACCAGGGTGCCATCCCAATCGAAGATCAGCAGCTGGTAGTCAGGCACTCAGGCGCTCCAGGGTCTTGCTCCACACCTCGTCCACCGGCGCCTCCAGCTTCAGCTCACCCCCGTCCGGCAAGGGCACGGTAAGCATGTAGGCGTGCAGGAACAGGCGCTTGCCGCCCAGCTCGCGGATTTCTCGACTGAAGTCGTCATCGCCGTACTTGGGATCGCCGGCGATGCAGTGCCCAGCATGCTTGGCATGCACGCGGATCTGATGGGTGCGGCCAGTGACCGGCTTGGCCTCGACCAGGGTGGCGAACTCGCCGAAACGGCGCAGCACCTTGAACAGGGTCAAGGCCTCCTTGCCCTCGTCGCTGACCTCGACCATGCGCTCGCCCGAGCGCAGGTTGCTCTTCTGCAGCGAAGCCCGCACCTGCTTCTTCGCGGTTGCCCAATGACCACGCACCAGGGCCATGTAGCGCTTGTCGATGCCGTCGGTGCGCAACGCCTCGTGCAAGTGACGCAGCATGCTGCGCTTCTTGGCGATCATCAGCAGGCCCGAGGTGTCGCGATCCAGGCGATGCACCAGCTCCAGGTCCTTGGTATCGGGGCGCAACTGGCGAAACGCCTCGATCACCCCATAGTTGAGGCCACTGCCACCATGCACGGCGATACCGGCCGGCTTGTTGAGCACGATCAGCGCCTTGTCCTCATAGACGATGGCCGCCTCCAGGCGCTGCAGCAGCCCCTGGGCCAGGGGCACCGGCTCGTCGCGCTCGGCCAGTCGCAACGGTGGCACCCGCACGATATCGCCGGCCTGCAACTTGTACTCGGGCTTGATCCGACCTTTATTCACCCGCACCTCGCCCTTACGCAAGATGCGGTAAATCAAAGTCTTGGGCACACCCTTGAGACGGGTGCGAAGAAAGTTATCGATGCGCTGGCCGGCTAGTTCCGGTTCAACCTCGAGCAGCTGGACGCCGGAGGTCGGAGGAGTGAGTTCTGTCATTCATGAATGATAACAATTTTTTATTGAATTGAAGCACTTAATGATTACTGCTATAGTCAGGAGCGCCGCCAAAAGCGGCCCGGTTCGAGGATGTTCGGCAAAAATGCCATCCCGACCGCGTGCAACCCATTCAGGACGTAAGGCCGTCCGACGGGACTTTCGCCGCACTAGGCCGCGAATAACTCGGAAATAAAGCCTTGAGCCATGATGCGCGTTCGACCCCCAACCGGGCGATCGCGGTAAATGCCAACCCGCTGCGGATTCTGCGAGCGGCACCCGATTTTCAGCGATACGTGTAGGGTGGAGATGCACAACCGTCGGACTGCGTAGCTATTCAAAGACGCTTCATCTCGTCCGCTACCGATGGCTGATTCCTCCTCCTGACTGAGTGCTTCTGTCACCACAGCAAGCAGGAGACGTCCGTCGCGACCCGGCCCTACTGGCCGACCGTCGCTAGACATGGAACGACTTACAACCGTTTCTGACGCACACCTGACACCGACCCTGAGAGTCGTGTGTGCCGATCGCCGCTTCCGGCAGCCCCGGAAACCGACGGTACTACATGAAAAGAATGCTAATTAACGCAACTCAGCCCGAAGAGTTGCGTGTCGCACTGGTAGATGGTCAGCGCCTCTATGACCTGGACATCGAATCCGGTGCCCGCGAGCAGAAAAAGGCCAACATCTACAAAGGCCGCATCACCCGAGTCGAACCCAGCCTCGAAGCTGCGTTTGTCGATTTCGGCTCCGATCGCCACGGCTTTCTGCCCCTCAAGGAAATCTCCCGCGAATACTTCAGCAAGGCCACCGAAGGCCGCGTCAATATCAAGGACGTGCTCAAGGAAGGCCAGGAAGTCATAGTCCAGGTCGAAAAAGAAGAACGTGGCAACAAGGGCGCCGCCCTGACCACCTTCATCAGCCTGGCCGGTCGTTACCTTGTGCTGATGCCGAACAACCCGCGCGCCGGCGGCATCTCACGTCGCATCGAAGGCGAAGAGCGCAATGAACTGCGCGAGGCCCTCAATGGCCTGGTCGCGCCCAGCGACATGGGCCTGATCGTGCGCACCGCCGGCCTGGGTCGCTCCAGCGAAGAAATGCAGTGGGACCTCGATTACCTGCTGCAACTCTGGACCGCGATCAAGGAAGCTTCCCTGGACCGTTCCGCGCCTTTCCTGATCTACCAGGAAAGCAACGTGATCATCCGCGCCATCCGTGACTACCTGCGCCAGGACATCGGCGAAGTGCTGGTCGACAGCGTCGAGGCCCAGCAGGAAGCCCTGAGTTTCATCAACCAGGTCATGCCGCAGTACGCCAGCAAGATCAAGCTCTACGAAGACACGGTGCCGCTGTTCAACCGTTTCCAGATCGAAAGCCAGATCGAAACCGCCTTCCAACGCGAAGTGAAACTGCCCTCGGGCGGCTCCATCGTGATCGACCCGACCGAAGCCCTGGTGTCCATCGACATCAACTCGGCCCGTGCGACCAAAGGCAGCGACATCGAAGAAACTGCCCTGCAGACCAACCTTGAAGCGGCCGAAGAAATCGCCCGCCAGTTGCGCCTGCGCGACATTGGCGGCCTGATCGTGATCGACTTCATCGACATGACGCCGGCCAAGAACCAGCGCGCCGTGGAAGAAAAAGTCCGCGAAAGCCTGGAAGCCGACCGCGCCCGCGTCCAGGTTGGGCGCATCTCGCGTTTCGGCCTGCTGGAAATGTCCCGCCAACGCCTGCGTCCCTCGCTGGCCGAAGGCAGCGGCATCGTCTGCCCGCGCTGCAACGGTCAAGGCATCATCCGTGACGTCGAATCCCTATCCCTGGCGATTCTGCGCCTGATCGAGGAAGAGGCCCTGAAGGACCGCACCGCCGAGGTACGTGCCCAGGTGCCGATCCCGGTGGCCGCCTTCCTGCTCAACGAGAAACGCAACTCGATCACCAAGATCGAACTGCGTACCCGTGCGCGCATCGTGATCCTGCCGAACGATCATCTGGAAACACCGCACTTCGAAGTGCAGCGCCTGCGCGACGACAGCCCGGATCTACAGACCCCGCTGTCCAGCTACGAAATGACCGCTGTCGAAGTGGAAGAGGCCCAACCGGCCGCCGCCACCCGTACCCTGGTTCGCCAGGAAGCCGCGCTCAAGGCCGTGCCGCAACGCACCGCCCCGGCTCCGGTCGAAGCCGCACCGGCACCGACCCCGGTAGCCGCCCCCCTGCCCGTCGCCGAACCCAGCCTGTTCAAGGGCCTGGTGAAATCGCTGGTCAGCCTGTTCGCCGGCAAGGAAGTGGAAAAGCCGGTGGTAGCCGAGGTCAAGCCCGCCAGCGAGCGCCAGCCGCGCAGCGACGAACGCCGTGGTGGTCGTCAGCAGAACCGCAGCCGCGGTGGCCGCAGCAGCGAAGAGCGCAAGCCGCGTGAAGAACGCGCGCCCCGCGAAGACCGTGCACCTCGTGAAGAGCGCGCCCCCCGTGAGGAACGTGCAGCCCGCGAGCCGCGCGAAGACCGCGCCCCCCGTGAAGAGCGCCAGCCCCGCGCTCCACGCGAGGAGCGTCAGCCTCGCGAAGCGGTAGAAGTCCGCGAACCCCAGGAAGTCCGCCAGTCCCGTCCGCCGCGCGAAGAGCGTAAGCCACGGGAAGAGCGCCAGCCGCGCGAACTGCGCGCGCCTCTGGACGCACCTGTAGACGCACCCATGAACGCATCCGAGCAGGCGACGCCAGCGGTCGAAGTCACGGAAAATGCAGTGGAGCCCAAAGCCCGCGAAGAGCGCCAGCCTCGTGCACCCCGTGAAGAACGCCAGCCCCGCGCACCGCGCGAAGAG
>DATDTH010000015.1:0-4983 GCA_035290985.1 Pseudomonas sp.
AGCCGGGGCCTTCGCCTTGCACGCCGGACTGGTCGAGCCGTCGCGCATCCCGCAGGACGGTACCTGCGTGGTGCGCATCTGGCAGGCCAATATTCAGAAAACCATCATCGCCCATGTGCCGATCAGCAACGGTCAGGTGCAGGAAACCGGCGACTTCAAGCTGGACGGGGTGACCTTCCCTGCGGCGGAAATCGTGCTGGAGTTCCTCGATCCGTCCGATGACGGCGAGGAGTGGGGCTCGATGTTCCCCACCGGCAACCTGGTCGATGACCTGGAGGTACCGGCTGATGTTGTAAAGAGCGGGACGCTCAAGGCGACCATGATCAGCGCTGGGATTCCGACCGTATTCGTCAATGCCGAAGAGATCGGCTACCAGGGCACCGAGCTGCGCGAAGCCATCAATGGCAACCCCGAAGCGCTGGCCCGCTTCGAGGCGATCCGGGTTGCCGGCGCCCTGCGCATGGGCCTGATCAAAACGCCGGAGGAGGCGCTCAAACGCCAGCACACGCCGAAAATCGACTTCATCGCCAAGCCTAAGGACTACCTGTCCTCCAGCGGCAAAACAGTCGAGGCGGCCGACCTGGACCTGCTGGTGCGCGCGCTGTCCATGGGCAAGCTGCACCACGCCATGATGGGCACCTGTGCGGTGGCTATCGGTACCGCGGCTGCGGTGCCGGGCACCCTGGTGAATCTGGCGGCCGGCGGCGGTGCGCGCAGTGCGGTGCGCTTCGGTCATCCCTCGGGCACCCTGCGGGTGGGCGCTGAAGCCTGCCTGGTCGACGGTCAGTGGACGGTGACCAAGGCGATCATGAGCCGCAGCGCCAGGGTTTTGATGGAAGGCTGGGTGCGTGTGCCGGGCGACGCGTTCTAGGGCATTTTTACGAAGAGTATGTCCGTCTCCGCTTTGGCGGGTTTGCCGCGCGGCGGGTGCGACGTGGTTTGTCGGGCCGGCTTTCAGCATGGGTATCGCTGCGCTCAACCCATCCTACGCGGCTGAACAGACCGTAGGTCGGGTTAGCGAAGCGTAACCCGACAACAATGCCGTCGGGTTAGCAAAACGTAACCCGACCTACGAAAATCACGTTGGCGGCGCAGTCGTAGGGCGGGTGGGCTGCTAGGTGGAATTCGCGGGTTTTTTCGCGCTATCGGCCCAGTCTCCTGGGCCTGCTCGCCGAGCCGCAAGACTTAAGGCAAGGTGAAAATGCGCTAAGTCGGGCGCGGGACGGGTTGCGCGGCGTCTATTTCAGGCGCCGTTCGACACCTTGCTCCACCAGAATCTTGGCGGAGATTTCCTCCACCGAGAAATGCGTGGAGTTGATGTAGTGGATGTTCTCGCGGCGGAACAGGTTTTCCACTTCGCGCACCTCGAACTCGCACTGGGCGTAGCTGGCGTAGCGGCTGTTGGGCTTGCGCTCGTTGCGGATGGCGGTCAGGCGGTCGGGGTCGATGGTCAGGCCGAACAGCTTGTGCTTGTGGGCCTTGAGGGCCGCCGGCAGTTGCAAGCGCTCCATGTCGTCTTCGGTCAAGGGGTAGTTGGCCGCACGGATGCCGTATTGCAGGGCCATATAGAGGCAGGTCGGGGTCTTGCCGCAGCGCGAGACCCCGACCAGGATCAGGTCGGCCTTGTCGTAGTAGTGGGTGCGGGCGCCGTCGTCGTTGTCCAGGGCGAAGTTCACCGCCTCGATACGCTCCATATAGTTGGAGTTGTGCCCGATGGAGTGGGACTTGCCGACCGAGTAGGAGGAGTGCGAGGTCAGCTCCTGCTCCAGCGGGGCGAGGAAGGTCGAGAAGATATCGATCATGAAACCGTCGGATTTCGCCAGGACGTCGCGGATATCCTGGTTGACTATGGTGTCGAAGATGATCGGGCGGGCGCCGTCCTTCTCTGCGGCGCTGTTGATTTGTTGTACCATGGCCCGCGCTTTTTCGACGCTGTCGATGTAGGGACGCGTGAGTTTGGTGAAGGCGATGTTTTCAAATTGCGCCAACAGGCTCTGGCCCAGGGTTTCGGCCGTGATGCCAGTGCCGTCTGAGATGAAAAAGGCAGATCGTTTCATTTGTGCCGAAGGCCTTAAGCTGGGAACGATTCTTGGCTATGATAGACGCGCTTTATACGCAGTCCATGCCGGTTGGCATTGTTACTTATTCCAGGGCCGGGCGACAATCAGGCGCAGTGAATGCGTCGGCGCTTTATCCCGCCCCAGAGCTTGTCCAACACAGTTAGTGGAGAGATCACCTTGGTAGAGTACGTAGTTTCCCTCGATAAGCTCGGCGTTCACGATGTGGAGCATGTAGGGGGCAAAAACGCATCCCTGGGCGAAATGATCAGCAACCTCGCGGGTGCTGGCGTGTCGGTTCCCGGTGGTTTCGCCACCACCGCCCAGGCCTACCGCGACTTTCTCGAACTCAGCGGCCTGAACCAGCAGATCCATGACGCCCTGGATGCGCTGGACGTGGACGACGTCAATGCGCTGGCCAAGGTTGGCGCGCAGATCCGCGAATCGATCATGGCGGCCGAGTTTCCCGAGCAGTTGAATGCCGAGATTCGCAGCGCCTTCGCGGTGATGTCGGCCGGCAATCCGAACATGGCGGTCGCCGTGCGCTCCTCGGCCACGGCCGAAGACCTGCCGGACGCCTCCTTCGCCGGCCAGCAGGAAACTTTCCTGAATATCCGCGGAGTGGAGAACGTGATCCGCGCGGCCAAGGAAGTCTTCGCCTCGCTGTTCAATGACCGCGCCATCTCCTACCGGGTGCACCAGGGCTTCGACCATAAACTGGTCGCCCTGTCCGCCGGGGTGCAACGCATGGTGCGTTCGGAAACCGGCACGGCCGGGGTGATGTTCACCCTGGACACCGAATCGGGTTTCCGTGACGTGGTCTTCATCACTGGCGCCTACGGCCTGGGTGAGACCGTGGTCCAGGGGGCGGTGAACCCGGACGAGTTCTACGTCCATAAAAAGACCCTGGAAGAAGGCCGGCCGGCCATCCTGCGCCGCAACCTGGGCAGCAAGGCGATCAAGATGATCTACGGCGACGAGGCCAAGGCCGGTAAATCGGTCAAGGTGGTGGACGTCGAGCTCGCCGAGCGTTCGCGTTTCTGCCTGAGCGACGCCGAGGTCAGCGAGCTGGCCAAACAGGCCATGATCATCGAAAAACACTACAAGTGCCCGATGGACATCGAATGGGCCAAGGACGGCGATGACGGCAAGCTGTATATCGTCCAGGCCCGTCCGGAAACCGTGAAAAGCCGCACCAACGTCAATGTAATGGAGCGTTACCTGCTCAAGGAAACCGGCACCGTGCTGGTAGAGGGCCGCGCCATCGGCCAGCGCATCGGCGCGGGCAAGGTGCGGATCATTCAGGACGTGTCCGAGATGGACAAGGTCCAGCCGGGCGACGTGCTGGTTTCCGACATGACCGACCCGGATTGGGAACCGGTGATGAAACGCGCCAGCGCCATCGTCACCAACCGCGGCGGACGCACCTGCCACGCGGCGATCATCGCCCGTGAACTGGGCATTCCGGCCGTGGTGGGCTGTGGCAACGCCACCCAGGTGCTCAAGGATGGCCAGGGCGTCACCGTGTCCTGTGCCGAGGGCGATACCGGTTTCATCTTCGAAGGCCAGCTGGGCTTCGATATCCGCAAGAACTCCGTGGACGCCATGCCGGAGCTGCCGTTCAAGATCATGATGAACGTCGGCAACCCGGACCGGGCCTTCGATTTCGCCCAGCTGCCGAACGCCGGCGTCGGCCTGGCCCGCCTGGAATTCATCATCAACCGCATGATCGGCGTGCACCCCAAGGCCTTGCTGAATTTCGCCGGACTGCCGGCCGAGATCAAGGAAAGCGTCGAGAAGCGCATAGCCGGTTACGATGATCCGGTGGGCTTCTACGTCGAGAAGCTGGTGGAAGGCATCAGCACCCTGGCGGCGGCCTTCTGGCCGAAGAAGGTGATAGTGCGGCTGTCGGACTTCAAGTCCAACGAATACGCCAACCTGATCGGTGGCAAGCTCTACGAGCCGGAAGAAGAAAACCCGATGCTGGGCTTCCGCGGCGCCTCGCGCTACATCAGCGAGTCCTTCCGCGATTGCTTCGAGCTGGAATGCCGGGCGATGAAGAAGGTCCGCAACGAGATGGGCCTGACCAACGTCGAAATCATGGTGCCCTTCGTGCGCACCCTGGGCGAAGCCAGCCAGGTGATCGATCTGCTGGCCAGCAACGGCCTTAAGCGCGGCGAAAACGGTTTGCGCATCATCATGATGTGCGAATTGCCGTCCAATGCCATCCTGGCGGACGAGTTCCTCGAGTTCTTCGACGGTTTCTCCATCGGTTCCAACGATCTGACCCAGCTGACCCTGGGCCTGGACCGGGATTCGGGGATCATCGCGCACCTGTTCGATGAGCGTAACCCGGCGGTGAAGAAGCTGCTGTCCAACGCCATCCAGGCCTGTAACAAGGCCGGCAAGTACATCGGTATCTGTGGTCAGGGTCCTTCGGACCACCCGGACCTGGCCCGCTGGCTGATGGAGCAGGGCATCGATAGCGTGTCGCTGAACCCCGATTCGGTCCTCGACACCTGGTTCTTCCTGGCCGAAGGCCAAAGTCCCGCCTGATTTTTTCAACCCCAGAAAAGGGCGGGTTTCTCCCGCCCTTTTTTATGCCAGAAGCATTATGCAAAGCAGCAGTGATCTCTTTCCCGTGGCGCTGATGAGCGCCGAGTTCCGTGGTGACCTGAGCGAGGATGTCTACCGTCTCAAACCCGGTAACAGCCCCGATCCCAGCGTCGAGCTGGCCTTGACTCGCCTGGGCCTTGCCCGGTCGGACCTGAGTGTCCAGGAAGGTCCGCGGGGCGTGCCCGTGGTGCTGGTGCACGGTAGTTTTTCCAACCGGCGTTTCTGGTATTCGCCCAAGGGGCTCGGGCTCGGGCCTTTTCTGGCTCGGGCCGGTTTTGATGTCTGGATAGTCGAGATGCGCGGTCACGGC
>DATDTH010000016.1:0-5158 GCA_035290985.1 Pseudomonas sp.
AAGAAGTCGCCGTACTCCATGGACGCCAACCTGCTGCATATCTCCTATGAAGGCGGCGTGCTGGAAGACACCTGGACCGAGCACGAAGAAGACATGTGGAAATGGACTGTCTCCCCCGAGGCAGCGCCGGATACCCCCACCTATATCGAGCTGACCTACCGCAAGGGCGATATCGTTGCCATCGACGGCAAGGACATGAGCCCGGCCACCGTGCTGGCTGAACTCAACCGCATCGGCGGCGAGAACGGCATCGGTCGCCTGGACATAGTCGAGAACCGCTATGTCGGCATGAAGTCCCGCGGCTGCTACGAGACCCCTGGCGGCACCATCATGCTGCGCGCCCACCGCGCCATCGAGTCGATCACCCTGGATCGCGAAGTCGCCCACCTGAAAGACGAGCTGATGCCCAAGTACGCCAGCCTGATCTACACCGGCTACTGGTGGAGCCCAGAGCGCCTGATGCTGCAGCAGATGATCGACGCCTCCCAGGCCCACGTGAACGGCGTGGTGCGTCTGAAACTGTACAAGGGCAACGTCGTGGTCACCGGGCGCAAGTCCGACGACTCGCTGTTCGATGCCAATATAGCCACCTTCGAAGAAGACGGCGGCGCCTATAACCAGGCAGACGCGGCGGGTTTCATCAAGTTGAATGCACTGCGCATGCGCATTGCCGCCAACAAGGGCCGCAAGCTGTTCTAAACGACAGCGACAAGCGTCAAGCTATAAGCTTCAAGCTGAGCAACCCCGGCCCCGTGCCGGGGTTGTGCTTTCTGCGGGCGTTGGCGTTGTTGAATGTCGTGAGCGTTGTTGCATCAAGGAGAACACCGATGAGATTGCTGCATACCATGCTGCGCGTCGGCGATATGGATAAATCCATCGCCTTCTACACCGAAGTGCTGGGCATGACCCTGCTGCGGCGCAAGGACTACCCGGACGGCCAGTTCACCCTGGCCTTCGTCGGCTATGGCGACGAGGCGCACAACAGCGTGATCGAGCTGACCCAGAACTGGGGCGTCGAGCAGTACGAGCTGGGCACCGGTTATGGCCATATCGCCCTGGAAGTGGAGGATGTCTACAAGGCCTGTGAGGACATCCGCTCCCGGGGTGGCAAGATCGCCCGCGAACCCGGCCCGATGAAGCACGGCAGCAGCATCCTGGCCTTCGTCGAAGACCCGGACGGCTACAAGATCGAGCTGCTGTCGGCTAAGCGCGGCGATTAACGGCTGTCTCGATGGGTATCGCTTCGCTCAACCTGCGCGGCCCGACCTCGGCGGCCCCACCTAGGCGGCCCCACCCATCCTACAGCCCTGCACATGAACGCGTTTTAGCTCCCCTCGCCCATTTATGGGAGAGGGGTTGGGGGAGAGGGCAGAGCGCTTTGCGCCACGGCCTTGGGCTCGCGGGTCGCGGTCAGGATGAAGTGGGCGGCGAGGCCGAAGAGCAACCCCCAGAAGGCGGCGGCCAGGCCGAGAAAGCTCATGCCTGAGGCCGTGACCAGAAAGGTGATCAGGGCCGCCTCGCGCTGTTTCTCATCGGCCATGGCGCCCGTGAGCCCATTGCTGATGGCGCCGAACAGGGCCAGGCCGGCGAGGGCGGCGATCAGTTCTCTGGGCAGGGCGGCGAACACCGAGGCCAGGGTCGCGCCGAAGATGCCCATCAGGATATAGAACAGGCCGCAGGCGATGCCGGCGATATAACGTCTGTCCCTGTCCTCGTGGGCTTCGCGCCCGGTGCAGATGGCCGCGGTGATCGCCGCCAGGTTCAGACCGTGGGCGCCGAACGGGGCGAGCAGCAGGGAGCCGAGGGCGGTGACCGACATGATGCTGCGGGCCGGGGTCTGGTAGCCCGAGCTACGCAGCACGGCCATGCCGGGCACGTACTGGCCGGTCAGGGTCACCAGCGCCAGGGGTAGGCCGATATTGAGGATCGCATGCCAGCTCCAGGCCGGGGCGGTGAACAGGGGCGTGGCGAAACCTATCACTATCTCACCGCTGTTCAGCCTGCCCAAGGCCGCCGCCACCGCGCAGCCGACCAGCAGCACCGCGAGTATGGCGTAGCGTGGCGCGAGGCGTTTGCCCAGCAGGTAGGTGCCGAGCATGGCTAGCACCAGCGCCGGCTGCAGCTCGATGGAGGTGAACAGGCCGACGCCGAAGCGGAACAGAATGCCGGCCAGCATGGCCGCGGCTATGGCCTTGGGCAGGTGGCTCATCAGCTTGTCGAAGGCGCCCGACAGGCCGATCACGGCGATGATCAGGGCCGCCACCAGGTAGGCGCCGACCGCCTCGGCCAGGGATACGCTGGGCAGCATGACGACCAGCAGCGCGGCACCGGGGGTCGACCAGGCGGTGATCACCGGGATGCGCAGGCGCCAACTGAGCAGCAGGCCGGTCACGCCGCTGCCGATCGAGATGGCCCAGATCCAGGACGACACCTGGGCGTTGGACAGGTCGGCGGCCCGGGCCGCCTGGAACAGTATGACCAGGGGGCCGGCGTAGGAAATGATCACCGCGATCAGGCCGGCGATGACCGCCGACAGCGACAGGTCTTTCTGGATGGCGCGCATGGGGGGGGCCTCGAGCGTGGGGATGGCGAGCGGGCGCGTTGTGCGCTGGCTGCTCGATTGAATCGATTCAAATCAGTGTAATTTTATCATTGAATCGATTCAATGATAGATATTTGAAAATGGCCATCGTGGTAGTTTGTTGGTGCTATTTATTTGATTAACTTATTGTTTTAAATGATAAAATAATTTGTAATGAGCCGGCCTTGGCGCGACGC
This sequence comes from Pseudomonas sp., assembly GCA_035290985.1. Taxonomy (GTDB): domain Bacteria; phylum Pseudomonadota; class Gammaproteobacteria; order Pseudomonadales; family Pseudomonadaceae; genus Aquipseudomonas. The sequence continues at coordinate 2,779 of DATDTH010000016.1, forward strand.
TTCGGATAGAACGGGTGCGGCTGCCAGGCGCGGGGGGCAGACAAAGGCGCTCGGGTGCTGTGATAAACTGCCAGTCTGTGGATTTCTTCGATCGGTAGCCGCCGCCCATGTGGGTTCCCCGTTTCAACGAGCACAATCAGCCGATGTACCTGATGGTCGCCAGCGCCCTAGAGCGCGATATCGAGCGCGGCCTGCTGGTGGCGGGCGAGCGCCTGCCGACCCTGAAGGCGCTGGCCACGGCCTTGGACGTGACCCCGGGCACCATCAGTCGCGCCTATGACGAAGCGCGGCGCCGAGGCCTGGTGCTGGGTGAGGTGGGGCGCGGCACCTTCGTCGCCAAAGGGACTGCAGCCGGCGGTGCCCCCTCGGCAGCCGCATCGATTTCGTCCAGCGGGCAACTCGACCTGTCGGTGATCAAACCCAATGGCGAGGGGCTGGAGTTCTGGTTGCGCGACGCGCTGATAAACCTCGCCCAGGGCGCCGACCTGACCCGCAGCCTGGACTATGCCCCCGATGGTGGCCACCCGCAGCACCGCGAGGCGGGCGCCCAGTGGTTACGCCAGGCGCTCCCCGACGCGCAGTGGCAGCAGGTGGTGATCACCGCCGGAGCGCAGCATGGGCTGCTGGTGGCCATGAGCGGCCTGACCCGTAGCGGCGACCTGATCCTCTGCGAAGAACTCTGTTACCCCGGCATCATCTCCCTGGCCCACAACACCGGCCGACGCCTGCGGGGCGTGGCGATGGACGAGGAAGGGATCATTCCCGAGGCGCTGCGCGAGCAGTGTCGCCGCGAGAAGCCGGCCCTGCTGGTGTGTGTCGCCACCTGCCAGAACCCGACCACTGCGACCATGTCCGAGGCCCGCCGGGCCCAGATTGCCGAGATCGCCCGGGAGTTCGATTTCTTCATTCTCGACGACGATATCTACGGGTTTCTCGCGGACACACCCTTGCGGCCCCTGGCGTCCTACGCGCCGGAGCGCTCGGTGTACCTGACCAGCCTGTCGAAGAGCGTGATGCCGGCGTTGCGCATCGGTTACCTCTATGGGCCGCCGGAAACCCTGTCGCGCCTGACCGCCCTGGTGCGCAGCAGTGTCTGGATGCCTTCGCCCCTGACCGCGCAGTTGGCCAGCCAACTGATCAACGACGGCCTGGGCCATCGCCTGATGTTGCTTCAACGTGAGGAAGCCGCGGCGCGGCAGGCGATCGCGGCGCAGGTGTTCCAGGGGCTGCGGCTGCAGGTCCAACCCCACAGCTACCACCTGTGGCTCACCCTGCCTGAACCCTGGAGTAGCGACGAGTTCGTCACGCTGGCGCGGGCCAATGGCGTCACGCTATTGAGCGGCAGCCAGTTCCTCGCCGAGCGCAGCGGCCAGACACGGGGGGTACGGATAGTGCTGATGTCGCCCACCAGCCGTGAGCAACTGCGTTTCGCGCTGACCAAGCTGGCCAGCCTGATCGCCTCGAGCGAGCCGCGGCTGTATTACTAGAGCAGTTTCACGAGAAAACTGTCTGCATCCGGGCGCCCGTCCGCGTGGGTTACGCCGCGCGCAGAGTGCGGCGTAGTCTGCCAGACCGGCTTGATGCGCGACTAACCCACCCTACGAAAAGCGAATGCGCCTGCTCTGGTAGGGCGGGGGGCGCTGCGGCGAAACCCGTTGCCCCGGATTGCGCCAAGGCTTATCAGGGCTACGAAAGCTGCCCCTTGCGCGTCGAGCAATCAAGATGGTGTAGGAGCGGCCCATGGCCGCGAAGCGAGCGGAATACCGCGGGGCCCGGGGAGGGCCCAGGGTTACAGGTCGAAGTCGTATTCGGCCAGTTGCTTGTTGAGGCGACGCTCTTCCAGCAGGTTGTCGATGATGCGGCGTTTGGTCAGGTTGGTTTTGGCGACCTCGACCGGCGCGTCGACTGCGTCCTCCGCGTCTTCCGCTGCGAAGTCATCTTCCAGTTCGATCTCTTCTTTGCCAGTGCTCATCAGGTTGCTCCAGGCTACGGTGGGCCATTTGCGCACCTTATAGCGGCAAAACCGGGGCGGGTAAAAAAGTTTTTTTCAATCGTTCTGATATAGATCAAAGAGTGAGTCAATCGTCCGAAGTCTTGTGCTTGTATTCGCACAGGTCTTCGATGCGGCAACTGCCGCAGCGGGGCTTGCGCGCCTGGCAGACATAGCGGCCGTGCAGGATCAGCCAGTGGTGCGCATCCAGCAGGAATTCCTTGGGCACGAACTTCATCAGTTTGTGCTCCACGTCCACCACGTTCTTGCCGGGTGCGATGCCGGTGCGGTTGCTGACCCGGAAAATATGGGTGTCCACGGCCATGGTCAGCTGGCGGAAGGCGGTGTTGAGCACCACGTTGGCGGTCTTGCGGGCGACGCCGGGCAGGG
>DATDTH010000017.1:0-4343 GCA_035290985.1 Pseudomonas sp.
TGGTGGCATAGAGTGCATCGAAGACCATGGCCTCGGTCGGGCAGAGTTCCTCGGCACCGCCGGCGAGCATCATCGGCAGGCGGCCGAACTTGATCGCCTCATAGGCGTAGCCGATGCCCTGGCTGCCGCTGGTGCAGGCGCTGGAGGTGGGGATCAGGCGGCCCTTGAGGCCGAAGAAGATGCTCAGGTTGGCCGCCGTGGTGTGCGGCATCATGCGGATATAGGAGTTGGCGTTGAGGCCGTCGGCCACCGAGTTGAGCAGCATATTGCCGAAGGCCTTGACCTCCTCGGTGCTGCCGGTGGACGAGCCGCAGGCCACGCCCATGCGTCCGTCGCGGATCGAGGGGTCGTCCAGCAGGCCGGCATCGCGCAGGGCCTGCTCGCCGGCCCGCACCACCAGGCGCGCGACCCGGCCCATGCTGCGCAGCTGCTTGCGGTTCCAGTTGGGGGGCACGGCGAAATCGTCGATCGGCCCGCCCAGGCGGGTGTTGAGTTCGGTGAACCTGTCCCATTCATCCATGCGCCGGATGCCGCTGCGATTGGCGCTGAAGTTCGCCTCGATGCTCGCCCAGTCGCTGCCCAGGGAGGTGATGCCGGCCATGCCGGTGACGACTACGCGTTTCATCAGCACAGGCCTCCATTGACCGCGAGCACCTGGCGGGTGATATAGGCCGCCTCGCTCGACATCAGGAAATTCACCGCGCCGGCGACCTCTTCCGGGGTGCCCATGCGTTGCGCCGGGATCATCTTCAGCAGTTCGTCCACGGGCACGTTCTCATCCAGCATGGCGGTGTCGATCAGCCCCGGGGCGACGCAATTGACGGTGATCCGGCGCTTGGCCAGTTCGATCGCCAGGGCCTTGGCGGCGCCTATCACGCCGGCCTTGGAGGCGCTGTAGGTGACCTGGCCGCGGTTGCCGATCAAGCCGGAGACCGAGGTGATGCAGACGATGCGCCCCGGCGCGCGCCGGCGGATCATCGGCATGGTAAGCGGGTGCAGCACATTGTAGAAGCCATCCAGGTTGGTGCGCATGACCAGGTCCCAGTCGTCCTCGCTCAGGGCCGGAAAGGCGCCGTCGCGGGTCAGGCCGGCATTGCAGACCACCCCATAGTAGGCGCCATGGGCTTCGACATCGGCCTCCAACTGGCGGCGGCAGGCCTCGCGGTCGGCCACGTCGAACTGCAGGATGCGCGCCTGGCGGCCGAGGGCGGCGATTTCAAGCGCCACGGCTTCGGCCTCGGCGCGGCCACAGCGGCAGTGCAGCACCAGGTCGTAACCGGCCTGGGCCAGGCGCAGGGCGATGGCTCGACCGATGCCGCGGCTGGAACCTGTGACCAGAATGGTTTCGCTCATGGATGCACTCGTGTTGCCAAGGGATAAGGGACAGCCTGTTCCGCCTTTGGGCGGTCGGCGGAGTCTGCGCAGCGGTTCGCGTCAAGCATGGCCGGGCTCCTGCAGGTAGCTGGCCACCTGGGGTGGGCGGAACACGTTCAGGCGCGCCTCGGCGGCGATGCCGGGACCGCTGAGGTGGCATTCGAAGACGCCCATGCCGTTGTCGTCCTGCAGGGAGCGCAGGGCATGGATCTGCAGTTCGACGCCGGCCGGAAAAGCCTCGACGTTGCACTGGAAGTTGCGGGTGCCGAGTAGAAACCCCAGTTGCACCGGTTCGCCGATCAGGCGCGACTGGCAACCGGCGTAGGCGGCGATGCTCTGGGCCATCAGCTCGACGCCGACCCAGGCCGGCAGGCTGCCGTCGGCCTGGCTGAAGAGGCCGCCGGGACGTACGGTCAGCTGGGTATGGATCTGCTCGGGACCGAAGGTCACGACCCGGTCGATCAGGATCATGTCGCCGCCATGGGGCAGCAGTTCGGCAATGGGCCAATCAATCATGGGGACGCTCCTGTGCGTTCGGCGCGGCTGCGCGACCCAGGATCAGGCTGACATTGCTGCCGCCGAAGGCGAAGGAGTTACTCATCATTCGTTGCGCCCCAGGCAGGCAGGCGCCGGGGCCGACCAGGTTCAGGGGCGCGCAGGCCGGGTCGGGCTCGCCGTCCCAGAGATGGGGCGGTAAATGACCCTCGGCGTCGTTCAGGCTCAGCCAGCAGAAGGCGGCTTCCAGCGCGCCGGCGGCGCCCAGGGTATGGCCGGTCAGGGGCTTGCTCGAGGAGCAGGGCACCCCAAAGGGAAAGAGGGCCTGGACCGCCAGGCTCTCCATGCTGTCGTTGTGCTGGGTGGCGGTGCCGTGCAGGTTCAGGTAATCGATCTCCCCGGCCTCCAGGCCAGCATCCCGTAGCGCCGCGCGCATCGCCGCCTGGGCGCCGAGGCCCTGGGGGTCGGGGGCGGAAATATGGTGGGCGTCGGAGCTGGCGCCGGCGCCGAGCAGGGCGATGGCGTGGGGCCCGCTCGGCTCCCTTGTCATCAAGAAGAGCGCGGCGGCTTCGCCGATATTGATGCCCTGGCGATTGCGCGAGAAGGGGTTGCAGCGCTGGTCAGCCACGGCGTCCAGGGCGGCGAAGCCGTTCAGGGTCAGGCGGCAGAGGCTGTCGACACCGCCGCACAGCACCGCGTCGCACAGGCCCAGGTCGAGCAGGCGCCGGGCGCTGAGCAGGGCCCGGGCGCTGGAGGTGCAGGCGGTGGAGATCACATAGCTCGGGCCGCTCAGCTGCAAGCGTTCGCTGAGGAAGGCCGCGGGCGCCACCAGTTCCTGCTGGTGATAGCTGTAGCTGGCGGGAAACTGGCCCTGCTCCAAGTAGTCGGCGACCCCCCGGCTGGCTTCCTCGATGCCCGTGGTGCTGGTGCCCAGTACGACGGCGATGCGGGCATGGCCGAAACGTGCGATGGCGGCTTGGACCTCGTCGGCGATTTCCAGGGCCGCGGTCAGCAGCAGCTGGTTGTTGCGCGTGGCCTGGGCGACCGGCTCGGCGGGCAGTTCCGCCAGCGGGCCCTCGACCGCGCCGACCGGCAGCGTGCGTTCGGGCACCCAGCCTGTTTGCGGGCGCATACCGGAGCCGTCGCCGGCGAACAGGGCGGCGGCAACTTGCTGCTTGCCACGGCCCAGGGCGCAGATCAGGCCCAGGGCATTGAGGTAGGCGGTCATGGTCGGCTGTCCTCTTGGGTGGCCAGGGGCGCGACGCCGTAGTGCAGGTCGTCGCCCAGGCGCAGGTCGAAGTCCAGGGACTGGCGGTAGCTCACTCGCCAGTGCCGCTGGCCCTGGTCGAGGCTGCGCTGCCCGGCCTCGGCTTGCCAGTCCAGGCCGGCATAGAGGCGCGGCAGTTCGGCGCGGGGGCTGAGGGCGAACAGCAGGGCGGCGAACAGCTCGCGGGCCTCGAGGTTCGGTGGCAGCAGGCCGTCGTTGCGCCACTGGCCCTGTTCCAGGCGCTGGCGTGCCAGGGGCAGGCCCAAGGGATCGAGCAGCGACCAGCGCAGGGCGCTGTCTTCCCGCTGGATCACCAGCAGCCAGTCCTGGACCTGATCGGCCTGGCGGCGCTGCACATGCAACTGCAGCGGCAACTCCAGACTCGGACTGCTCGCCGGTACGGGCGCCTGGCTGGCGCAGGCGCCTAGCAGCAGGCCGACCAGCAGCAACCCGGCTCGCTTCAGCCCCTTCAGCATCTGGGCTCCAAGGGTTTTTCCACCACCGCGTTGACCAGGGTTTCCTCGCGCTGGCCGACGGCTTTCGGCCGTTGCAGGCCCCAGCGCTCCAGTAGGCCGAAATCCCGGGAGCGGCTCCACCAGAGGTAGGGGTAGGAGACCTGCTCGGGGCCGAAGACGAAGCCCTGATCGCGCAGCATCTGCAGGTACTGGTCGGCGCTCTTCTGCACGTGCATGGGGTGGCGGAACAGCCAGCGGATCACCCAGGTGTCGATATAGGCCTTGGTCGACTCGGCGAACAGCAGCCGGCCGCCGGGCTTGAGCACCCGCCAGAACTCGGCCAGGGCCTGTTCCTGCTCGACCAGGTGATGGAAGGTCTGATGACAGAACAGCAGATCCACGCTGGCATCCGGCAGCGGGATGGCCGCGCAGTCGCCGGCCAGCAGCTCCACCGCCAGTCCCTGGCGCTCGGCCTCGGCCTGGCTCTGGGCCAGGCTCTCGGGGTCGGCATCCAGGCCGATCAGCCGCGCCGGGGCGAAGGCCTCCTGCAGCAACCGGAAGGAGCGGCCCTGGCCGCAGCCGGCATCCAGCAGCACGGGCGGCGTGGTTGGCGGCGGGCCGAGCAGGCGCTTGAGGTCGGCGATCGCCACCCGCAGCACATGCTGCTGCCAGACCTGGCTCTGCAGGAACCAGAAGCCGAAACGGGTCTCTTCGACGTAATGGCGGGCGGCGTTGGTGGCGGGCTGGTTCAT
>DATDTH010000018.1:0-3335 GCA_035290985.1 Pseudomonas sp.
CCACATCAACCCGACCGGCAACTTCGTGATCGGCGGCCCAGTGGGTGACTGCGGTCTTACCGGGCGCAAGATCATCGTCGACTCCTACGGCGGCATGGCCCGTCATGGCGGCGGCGCCTTCTCCGGCAAGGATCCGTCCAAGGTCGACCGCAGCGCCGCCTACGCCGGCCGCTACGTGGCCAAGAACCTGGTCGCCGCAGGCCTGGCCGAACGCTGTGAGATCCAGGTGTCCTACGCCATCGGCGTGGCGCAACCGACCTCGATCTCGATCAATACCTTCGGCACCGGCAAGATCAGCGACGAGAAAATCGTCCAACTGGTGCGCGCGCACTTCGACCTGCGCCCGTATGCCATCACCAAGATGCTCGACCTGCTGCACCCGATGTACCAGGCCACCGCGGCCTATGGCCATTTCGGCCGCACCCCGCAGCAAGTGACGGTCGGTGGCGACAGCTTCACCACCTTCACCTGGGAGCAGACCGATCGCGCAGAGGCACTGCGCGTCGCCGCCGGTTTGTAAGCCCTCCGGCAAGACCAGAACCCCGCCTTGTGCGGGGTTTTTTATGGGCGCGCGATCAGGGCGTAGCGTATTTGACGAACACCGCCTCGACGGCCGGGCCGGCTTCGTGGGCCAGTCTCGCCGCCGACTTCTTCTCGCCCGTGACCGGGTTCTCGAGCACGGCCTCGCGCTTCGCCCCGGCCTTCAGCAGCGCCTCGACCACCACCGCCGTGTTCGCCTCATCGCTGATCAGGGCCCAGACCAGGGGGCTGCGGCCATAGTCGTCCGTATCGAAATCCGGGGCCGCGCCCGCGGCCAGCAGGGCCTCGACTATTTCAATCCGCCCCTTGTAGGCGGCCTTGCGCAAGGGTGAGGAGCCGGTGGCGTCGCCCTCACGAGCCGGGTCCGCGCCCTTGGCCAGCAGGTGGCGCACCACCGCCAGGTGCCCGCCCTGGACCGCCACCATCAGCGGGGTGCGCTCCCAGACGCTGTCGCCATCCACGCCGTTCACATCGGCCCCCGCCTCGAGCAAGGCCTGCACTTCGTCGAGCCGCCCAGCCTTGGCCGCCAATTCCAGCTCCGTGCTGGCCTGGACAGCGCCGGCCAGCAACACCGAAAACAGCCACGGCAGCGGCCGAATTATCCTTTTCACGTTCATTGCTCCTGAGTTCGACGGGGGAATGGCCCATGGGCAATGGGCGAGGCCCGCCGCCAGGGCCGGCCAGCTTATGCCAAACCTACAAGCCGGCGAAACCCGACAGCGCCTAGAGCCTTTTCAGGAAAAGTCTGTCTGCATTTGGGCGCCTATCCGCGTGGATTACGCCGCGCGGAGAGTGCAGCGTGGTTTGCCAGACCGGCTTTCTGCGCGACTAACCCACCCTACGAAAAGCGCTTCGGCGTAGGAGCCAGCTTGCTGGCGATCCTCGATGCCGAGGTCGAAACGGCGGACAAAGGTAAGGCGAAAACGCTCTAGGGTTGACAGCGCCTCGTCGAACCTGTGGACTTCACCGCCGCACCTTCAGTCCTGTCCACCCCCCATGACCGACACCCTGCCCCTGCTGGCCTTCCATGTTCACGCGCGCCAACGCCTGGCGCGCGCGCCTATCCTTGCGCCCCTGCTGATAGTCGTCGAAGAGGGGGAAAAGCAGATCACGCTCGACGGCCAATCGCTGACCTGTCCGGCCGGCCACTGGATCGCACTGGCTGGCCGGCAGCGGGTGGATATGCAGAACACCCCCGACGACCGGACCGGCCAGTACCGCGCCTGGGCCCTGGGCTCACTGGACGGCTGGCAAGCCCGTCTGCATGACTTGTTCGGCCGCCAGTTGGCGCCCCTGCCGAAAAGCGCGGCCAACTCCGCCTTCGTGCCAGACGAAACCGCCAAACAGTCTTTCGCCCGGCTGCTGGAACTGTTGCCCAGTGCCCAGGCCGGCACCTTGCAGGCGGCCCAGGCGGAACATGCCTGGCAGGGCCTGATGCTGGCCCTGGCCATGGCCGAGCAAGGCGCGGCGCTGTTCTCCCTGGAGCACCGCGACCTCAGCGAGAGCGTCCTGCAACTGCTGCGCCGCGACCTGACCCGCGACTGGCTCGCCGGGGACATAGCCGCGCACCTGGCGATGAGCGAAGCCACCCTGCGGCGCAAGCTGGCCCGGGAAGGCCAGCCCTTCTCCCGCCTGCTGGCGGACGCCCGCATGGAGTGCGCGCTGGGCCTGGTCAGTTGTAGCCGGCAACCCCTGGGCGAGGTGGCCGCCGCCTGCGGCTATCAATCGCCCTCGCGCTTTGCCGCGGCTTTTCAGCGTCATTTCGGCGCCAGCCCCCGTGCGCTCCGACAAATGAGCGCGGCGGGCTAAAAGCTGCGCGTTTGCGGCGCGCCGGCCCCGGGCACGCGCTCTAACCTGGGCACTCCCTAACCTTTTGGAGCTGCCCCATGAAAGCGTTCATGCACCCCGCCCCGACCCTGTTGGCGGGGCTCGCACTGTCCGCCAGTGCCTGCGCCCTGGAATTGCACAGCCCCGACCTGCGGGAAGGCCAACCCCTGAGCAAGAATCAGGAATTCAACGGTTTCGGGTGCAGCGGTTCGAACATCTCACCCGCCCTGAGCTGGAAAGATGCCCCGGCCGGCACCCGCAGTTTCGCCATCACCGCCTATGACCCCGACGCGCCCACCGGCAGCGGCTGGTGGCATTGGCTGGTGTTCAACCTACCGGCAACCACCGACCAGCTGCCGGCCGATGCCGGCAAACGCCAGGCCTTGCCCGCGGGCAGCGTGCAGAGCCTCACCGATTACGGCGTCCCGGGCTTCGGGGGCGCCTGCCCACCGCCCGGCGACGCCCCGCACCGCTACATCTTCACCGTCCATGCCCTCAAGGTGCCGCGCCTGGATCTGGACGCCAAGGCCATGCCGGCCCTGGTCGGCTATTACCTCAAGGCCAACAGCCTGGGCACGGCGACGGTGACCGCCACCTACGCACGGCCACCGGCGCCCTAGCGCGCCATATAGTCAACCGTGGCCTGGGCAAACGCGTTGACTAGACTCTCGAGATCGTCGCCGAGCAAGGATGCTCCCCGTGAACCATTGGACGGCTCTACCGTTTTGCCTGGCAATCGGCCAGGCCCTCGCCACGCCTTGCCCCGATTGGCCGGAAAGCCGCGCCAGCCTTGAGCTGCAGGCCCTCGACCGGCAACTGACCGAGTGGGACCGTGCTTACCACAGCCAGGGGCTGTCGCTGATCCCCGATGAGCTCTACGACCAGGTGCGCGCCCGCCAGACCCAGTGGCTAGGCTGTTTCCCCACGGCTTACCAGGCGCACGCCGAGCCGCTCGCTGCGACCACCGG
>DATDTH010000019.1:0-4782 GCA_035290985.1 Pseudomonas sp.
TCGGAGATCCGTTTGCTGGCCCAGAGTTCGTTGCGCTACCGCCGACAGATCCTGGCGATCAAGCACTTCTTCACCCGCTTCGGCACCACAGTCCTGCTACTCGACGACCTGACCACCGAAGCCCTGGACAAGACCGTGCACAGCGTGGCCCACGGGGTGATCCGCCTGGAGGAGATGACCCCGGGCTACGGCGCCGAGCGACGGCGGCTGCGCATCGTCAAGCTCCGCGGCCAGAAGTACCGCGGCGGTTATCACGACTTCGTGATCGGCCAGCAGGGCATCCAGGTCTTCCCCCGACTGGTGGCCGCCGAGCATCGCCGCAGCTACACCCGGACCACCCTGACCAGCGGCATTCCCGAGCTCGATGCGCTGCTCGGCGGCGGCATCGACACCGGCTCCAGCACGCTGATCCTCGGCCCCGCCGGCACCGGCAAATCCCTGCTGGTGATGGTCTTCGTGGTGGCCGCTATCGCCCGGGGCGAAAAAGCCGCCCTGTTCATCTTCGACGAAGAACTCGGGCTGCTGTTCGAACGCATGAAAAACCTGGGCATCGACCTGCAGGAGTTACGCGACGGTGGCAACCTGCTGGTCGAGCAAGTGGATGCTGCGGAGCTCTCGCCCGGCGAGTTCACCCACCGGGTGCGCACCTGCATCGACACCCAACAGATCAAGACTGTGGTGATCGACAGCCTGAACGGCTACCAGGCGGCTATGCCGGAAGAGAATGCGCTGATCCTGCATATGCACGAATTGCTGCAGTACCTGAACCGGCAAGGAGCCACGACCTTCCTGACCGTCGCCCAGCATGGCCTGGTCGGCGACATGCAGGCGCCCATCGACATCACCTACCTGGCCGACTCGGTGATCCTGCTGCGTTACTTCGAGGCCCTGGGCGAGGTGCGCCGCGCCATCTCGGTGATCAAGAAACGCACCGGCAACCATGAGTCGACCATCCGCGAATACCGCATCGGCGGCAAGCACAGCCTGAGGATAGGCGCGCCCCTGAATAGCTTCCAAGGGGTGCTGCGCGGCGTGCCGACCTATTCGGGGGAAAGCCTGCCCTTGCTCGGGAACCATGAGCCTTGAGGACCAGCGCACCCTTTTCCGAACGTGCCATCGTGCTCGCGCCCAGTGGCCGCGATGGCCAGATCGCGGTCATGATCCTGGCCGAAGCCGGCTACAACGCACAGACCACCGCGGACCTGCCGGGGCTCTGCCGCGAGTTGGAACAGGGCGCGGGGCTGGCGATCATCGCCGACGAGGCGCTGCAGACCGGCAACCTCAAACCCCTGGCCGACCTGCTGGAGCGCCAACCACCCTGGTCCGACCTGCCGGTGGTGCTGCTGACCCACCACGGCGGCGGCCCGGAACGCAACCCGCTGGCCGCCCGCCTCGGCGAGCTGCTCGGCAACGTGAGCTTTCTCGAACGGCCCTTCCACCCCACCACCCTGATCAGCGTGATCCGTACCGCCATTCGTGGCCGGCGAAGGCAATACCAGACCCGTGCGCACCTGGAGGAGCTGAGCGATGGCGAGCAGCGCCTGCAGAATGCGCTCAAGGCCGGCAAGCTCGGGGCCTGGCAGCTGGATGTCGCGGGCCTGTGCTTGATCATGTCCAGCAGTTGCAAGGCGCATTTCGGTCAACCGCCCGAAGCGCCGTTCAGCTATGCGGACCTGTTGGCCTGTGCCCACCCCGACGATCGTCCCCACCTGCAACAGGCTCTACAACACAGCCTGGAGGTGGGCGACGACCTGCTGATCGAATACCGCAGCCTCTGGCCGGACAGCAGCGAGCACTGGCTGGATGTCTGCGCCCGCGCCTTGTACGACAACCGCGGGCGGATCAGTTCGCTGGTGGGGGTGTCCTCCAATATCACCGCGCGCAAACTGGCCGAAGCCGAATTGCGCCAGCTCAACGAGACCCTGGAGCTGCAGGTGGAAGAGCGCACCGTGGAGTTGCGGCGCAACGAGGAGGCCCTGCGCCAGTCCCAGAAAATGGAGGCGGTCGGCCAACTCACCGGCGGTATCGCCCACGACTTCAACAACATGCTGACCGGCATCATCGGCAGCCTCGACCTGCTGCGCCGGCGCATCGCCGGCGGCCGGCTGAACGACCTGGACAACCTGATCGAGCTGGGCATGACCTCGGCCAACCGCGCGGCCGGGTTGACCCACCGCCTGCTGGCCTTTTCCCGCCGGCAATCCCTGGATCCCAAGCCGGTGGACATGAACAAGCTGGTGGCCTCGATGGAGGACCTGCTGCGCCGCACGCTGAGCGAAAGCATCGCCATGCAGATGCGCCTGTGCCCAGATCTCTGGACCGCCGAGGCCGACCCGCACCAGCTGGAAAGCGCCCTGCTCAACCTGATCATCAATGCCCGGGATGCCATGCCCGCCGGCGGCCTGCTGACAGTCGAAACCGCCAATTGCCGGCTCGAAGGTCACGAAATGCCCGAGGACCTGGCCCCGGGTGAATACGTGATGCTCAGCGTCAGCGACAACGGCAGCGGCATGCCACCCGGCATCATCGCCCGGGCCTTCGACCCCTTCTTCACCACCAAACCCATAGGCCAGGGCACTGGCCTGGGCCTGTCGATGATCTATGGTTTCGTCAAACAGTCCAATGGCCATGTGCGCATTAGCAGCAGCGTGGGCCAGGGCACCGGGGTCACCCTTTACCTGCCGCGTTTTCGCGGTGCGGAACCGGATGACACCCGCGTGGACAGCGTGGCCCAGGCCTATGCCCGTTCCGGGGAGACGGTGCTGGTGGTCGAGGACGACCAGGCCGTGCGCCTGCTGGTGACCGAGGTGCTGAGCGAACTGGGCTACGCCTTCGTCGAGGCGGCCGAGGCCAGCGCCGCGCTGCCGATTCTCAATTCCAGCCAACGCATCGACCTGCTGATCAGCGACGTCGGCCTGCCGGGCATGAACGGCCGGCAGTTAGCGGAGATCGCCCGGCGGGTACGGCCACGGCTCAAGGTGTTGTTCATCACCGGCTATGCCGAACATGCCGCCGTGCGCGCGGGCTTTCTCGAATCGGGCATGCAGATGATCACCAAACCCTTCGCCCTGGACAGTCTGACCAGCAAGGTCCGGGAAATGATCGAAGCCTGAGCGAAGGAGATAGCCGAACCACAGGCGCGCCGGTTCGCTATAATCGCCCCAGGCTTTTTCACACCACCTTTTTCTTGTCAGGAACGACCATGACCATTTCCCTGTACGCCGCCTCGGTGCCTGTTTTCCAGCAAATGCTCGGCAGCCTGAGCGCCATTCTGGCCAAGGCCGAAGCCCACGCCACGGCGAAGAACATCGCCCCCGAGGCCTTGCTGCAGAGCCGCCTGTTCCCCGATATGTTCCCGCTGCAGCGCCAGGTGCAGATCGCCGCGGACTTCGCCCGTGGCGTGTCGGCCCGCCTGGCCGGAGTCGAAGTGCCTAAATTCGAGGACAACGAACAGAGCTTCGCCGACCTGCAAGTCCTGCTGGAGAAGACCCAGGCCTTCCTGGCAGCCTTCACCCCGGCGCAGATCGATGGCAACGAGGCCCGGGAAATCATCACCCGCCCCGGCACCCCGAAGGAAAAGCGCTTCAGCGGCCAGGCCTACCTGCTGAGCTACGGCCTGCCGCAGTTCTTCTTCCATGTCACCACCGTCTATGCCCTGCTGCGGCACAATGGCCTGGACGTCGGCAAGCGCGACTATATGGGCGCCTATTGAAATAAGCCTCTGACCAAAGAGCCGGCTTGCCGGCTCTTTTGCAATCCGGCTTGAGCGTGCCGCATTGCGTCGCATGCACTCCCTGCCATCCGCCCCGATACGCGAACCATGCACAAGATCCTGATCATCGGTTATGTCTGGCCCGAACCCCGCTCCTCGGCGGCGGGCGGGCGCATGTTCGAGCTGATCGAACTCTTCCGCGCCCAAGACTGGCAGGTGACCTTCGCCAGCGCCGCCGCGCTGTCCAGCCACCGCGCCGACCTGCAGGCGTTGGCGGTCACGGAACAGAGCATTGCGCTGAACTGCGACAGTTTCGATGCCTTCATCGCCGAACTGCAGCCGGACATGGTGCTGTTCGACCGCTTTTTCACCGAGGAACAATTTGCCTGGCGGGTCGAGCGCGTCTGCCCGACGGCCCTGCGGGTACTCGACACCGTGGACCTGCACAGCCTGCGCGATGCCCGCCAGCGGCTGTTGAAAGCCGCGCTGCAGAGTGACCCGCAGCAGCAACAGCTGTGCCTGAGGAGCGGGCCGGCGGCGCTCTATGGGGCCATGGCCGACAGCGACATGGCCCACCGGGAGATAGCCGCGATCTACCGCTGCGACCTCAGCCTGGTGATTTCCGATGCCGAACTGGCATTTCTCCAGCAGCAGTTCGGGGTCCCGGCAGCCCTGCTGCTGCACTGCCCACTGATGGGCATCGCCCCCCTGGCAGGCACCCCGGCTTTTACCGAACGGGAACACTTCATCAGCATCGGCAATTTTCGCCACGCCCCCAACTGGGACGCCGTGCTCTGCCTGAAACAGCTGGTGTGGCCACTGATCCGCCAGCGCCTGCCCCAGGCCCAGTTGCATGTGTATGGCGCCTATCCGCCGCCCAAGGCCACCGCGCTGCACAACCCCAAGCAGGGTTTCCATGTGATGGGCTGGGCGGACGATGCCCATCGGGTCATGACCAATGCCCGGGTCTGTCTGGCGCCCCTGCGCTTCGGCGCCGGGATCAAGGGCAAGCTGGCGGATGCCATGGTCTGTGGCACCCCGAGCGTCACCACGCCCATCGGCAGCGAGGG
>DATDTH010000020.1:0-9559 GCA_035290985.1 Pseudomonas sp.
GCGCCGGCCTTGCCGTAGATGCCGTAGTAGCCTTCCTCGGTCAGCTGGTGAGCATCCATCTTGGTCGGCGGCGACAGCCACAGGCGGGTCGGAATCGCGCCCTTGACCTTGTCCAGCAACTTGCCGGCGGCGCGGAAGTGGCCGATGTTGGTCATGCAGGAACCGATGAAGACTTCATCGATTTTCTCGCCCTGCACGGTGGAGAGCAGGCGCGCATCGTCCGGATCGTTCGGGGCGCAGAGGATCGGCTCCTTGACCTCGCTCAGGTCGATCTCGATGATTTCGGCGTATTCGGCATCGCTGTCGGCCGACAGCAGTTCCGGGTTGGCCAGCCAGGCTTCCATCGCCTGGGCGCGACGTTCCAGGGTGCGCGGGTCGCCGTAGCCTTCGCCGATCATCCAACGCAGCAAGGTGATGTTGGACTGCAGGTATTCGCCGATGGCCTTCGGTGGCAGCTTGATGGTGCAACCGGCGGCGGAGCGCTCTGCGGAGGCGTCGGACAGTTCGAACGCCTGCTCGACAGTCAGCTCGTCCAGGCCTTCGATTTCGAGGATGCGGCCGGAGAAGGCGTTCTTCTTGCCCTTCTTCTCGACGGTCAGCAGGCCTTTCTGGATCGCGTAGTAGGGGATCGCATGCACCAGGTCACGCAGGGTGATGCCCGGTTGCATCTTGCCCTTGAAGCGCACCAGTACCGACTCCGGCATGTCCAGCGGCATCACGCCAGTGGCGGCGGCGAAGGCTACTAGGCCGGAACCGGCCGGGAAGGAGATCCCGATTGGGAAGCGGGTGTGGGAATCGCCACCGGTGCCGACGGTATCCGGCAGCAGCATGCGGTTCAGCCAGCTGTGGATGATGCCGTCGCCCGGACGCAGGGACACGCCGCCGCGGGTCATGATGAAGTCCGGCAGGGTGTGGTGGGTGGTGACGTCGATCGGCTTCGGATAGGCCGCGGTGTGGCAGAAGGACTGCATCACCAGGTCGGTGGAGAAGCCCAGGCAGGCCAGGTCTTTCAGCTCGTCACGGGTCATCGGGCCGGTGGTGTCTTGCGAACCCACGGTGGTCATCTTCGGCTCGCAGTAGGTGCCCGGGCGTACGCCCGTCACGCCGCAGGCCTTGCCGACCATTTTCTGCGCCAGGGTGAAACCCTTGGTGCTGACGGCCGGAGCTTCTGGCTTCTTGAACAGTTCGGACGGCGGCAGGCCGAGTTCGGTACGGGCTTTTTCCGTCAGGCCGCGGCCGATGATCAGCGGGATACGACCGCCGGCACGGACTTCGTCGAGCAGCACCGGGGTCTTCATTTCGAAGGTGGTGAGGACTTCGTCGCTGTTGTGCTTGGTGACCTTGCCCGCATGCGGGTACAGGTCGATCACGTCGCCCATGTGCATGTTGGACACGTCGAACTCGATCGGCAGGGCGCCGGCGTCTTCCATGGTGTTGTAGAAGATCGGGGCGATCTTGCTGCCGAAGCAGAAGCCACCGGCACGCTTGTTCGGTACGTAGGGGACGTCGTCGCCGAAGAACCAGAGCACCGAGTTGGTGGCCGACTTACGGGACGAACCGGTACCGACCACGTCGCCGACGTAGGCGATCGGGAAGCCTTCACCGCGCATCTGCACGATCTGTTTCATCGGGCCGATGGCGCCTTGGACGTCCGGCACTATGCCGTCGCGGGCCATTTTCAGCATGGCCAGGGCGTGCAGCGGGATGTCCGGACGCGACCAGGCATCAGGGGCGGGGGAAAGATCGTCGGTGTTGGTTTCGCCGGTGACCTTGAATACCCGCAGGCTGATCTTGTCGGCCAGCACGGGGCGGTTCTGGAACCATTCGCCGTCGGCCCAGGATTGCAGCACGGCCTTGGCGTGGGCGTTGCCGTTCTTGGCTTTTTCCGCGACGTCGTGGAAGGCGTCGAACATCAGCAGGGTGTGCTTGAGTTCCTTGGCGGCAACCGGCGCCAGCTCGGCGTCATCCAGCAGGTCGACCAGGGTGACGATGTTGTAGCCGCCCTGCATGGTGCCCAGCAGTTCGACGGCGCGCTTCTTGTCCAGCAACGGCGAGTTGACTTCGCCCTTGGCCAGCGCCGAGAGAAAGGCGGCCTTGACGTAGGCGGCTTCGTCCACGCCTGGCGGCACGCGATTGGTGATCAGGTCGAGCAGGACGGCTTCTTCGCCGGCCGGCGGATTTTTCAGCAGCTCAACCAGGCCTGCGGTTTGTTCGGCGTTCAGCGGCTGGGGGACGATGCCCTGAGCGGCACGCTCTTCAACATGTTTGCGGTAGGCTTCAAGCACAGTATTACCCTCATCAGTGGTCCCACAGGGGTGTCTGGGACGCGCATCCAGAAGCTGTTTTCAAAGTTTTACGCCTGCGGAACGAGGGGGGCGATGACGGCTGGCGGGGGCTCTTGATGGGGTCAAAGAGCCCTACGCCAACATCGTTCCTGCGGGATTAACTGTGCTCGTGACGCTTTGAAAACAGCTTCTGTCGGACTCTATCAAACATATGACGCCTAAAAAGGCTGGCTGATTCTACTGGATAACCTGCATAAAGTTAAGCCAAACCCCCCGGCCATGCCGGCCATGCAGGGGTGATTCCCATTAGACAAAGGGCTAAGATGCGCGCTTGTCCGGCTCAGTGCGCAATTTCCCCTATGTCCAATCAGCGCATCAAGACGCCTTGCGTCGGCCTCTGCTCCACGGTTTACGGTGATCTGGTGTGCCGCGGCTGCAAGCGCTTCCACCATGAAGTGATCGACTGGAACCGCTACGGCGACGAGGAAAAGCGTGCCGTGTGGCGACGCCTGGAGGCGCTGCTGGTGCAGGTGATGGCCGGCAAACTCGAAATCTTCGATGCCGAACGCCTGCGCAAGCAGTTGCAACAGCGCACCATTCGGTTCGTCCCCGAGCAATCGCCTTACTGCTGGGCCTACCAGTTGATCGCCCGCGGCGCGCGGTTGATCAGCCAGCTGAACTCCTATGGCATCGTGCTGCTGCCCGAGTTTCGCGACTGGAGCCTGCCGCAATTGCGTGATGCGATCGATCGCGAGTTCTTCCTGCTGTCCGAGGCCCATTACGAGCGCTATATCGCCCCGCGCTTCCTGCACTATGGGCTCGATAACCGCGCCTGATAAAGCCCGTAGGGTGCGTTCTTAAAGCCGATCTGGCGAGCCAAGCCGCACTCGCCGCGCCGCGTAACCCGCCAAGGCGAAGTCTCCACATACGGGCAGCCGAAGCATCGCCGCTATAAAAAAAACCGCCCGAAGGCGGTTTTTTAGTCTGGATAAAGCCTCAATGACGGGACAGCAACTCTTCCAGGTGGTCGATGATCTCGTCCGGCTTGAGTACCAGCACATCGCTTTCCAGCAGGTCGAGCACCACCTCGGCGGTATTGCCGATCAGCGCGCCGGACAGCCCGGTGCGGGCCACGGTGCCGATCACGGTGACCGCGGCATTGAGCTTGTGCGCCATATAGGGGATCAGCACATCGGCTAGGCCTTCCTCGACATGCAGGCGTTTATCCTCGATCTCGAACTCGGCCTGGAAGGCCTTGCATTGCTCGCGGTAGCGGGCCTCGATGGTCTCCTTGAGCTGGAAGGCCGGGTCGGCGGCCGAGAGCATGGGCGAGGGATGGGCGCTGATCACGTGCAGATCGGCCTTGGCCAGGGCGGCAATATCGAAGCCGTGGCTGACGATGCTCGAATGCAGGGTGCGGTGTTCGCCATCGCTGTTGCCTACGTCGACGGCGGCGAGAATGATCCCGCCGGTCCAGGGCCGGTCATTCTTCACCATCAGCACGGGGCCCGGGCAGTAGCGCAGCAGCTTCCAGTCGTCCGGCGTGAGCAGGGCCTTTTTCAGAGGGTTAACCGGGAAGTGCTGTTTGATCACTAGGCCGCAGCCTTCGGCCTGCTGCACCGTGATGATGGTTTGATACAGATTCTCATGCCAAGCCTGCTGACTGGAGACCTTGAAACCTTCCAATTCCAGGGCTGCGGCGAGACTGCCGAGGAATGCGCTGTGATCGTGCTTCTTGTCGCAAACCAGCAAGTGCAGGTGCGACTGGGTGACGCCGGCGATCAATTTGGCCCGCTTGATCGCGAAGCCTTCCGCCTGACCGGGTTCCACTACCACCAAAATGCTGCGAATGGCTTGCATGATCATCTCCCTGCGAATAAAAAGCGTTATGCCCGCACTATAAATGCAGCCAGGCGCCGGTGTTCATGATTTGCGTCAACAGGTGCGGCTGGTTGTCTGCAGCGTCGCTCGTATAATGGCGCGTCCCGGCTCCGCCTGCCAGCCATCCGTGATGCCTTGTCGCGTTGGACCACCGTGAAGCTGTGCCGCCGTCTTGTCGATAGCTTGCCCGATGGGGCCAGGCTATTCCCCCATTGAACCTTGTCCGTCGAGAGCCTGCCATGTTGTCTGAAATCCATGATTTTCTGGGGTGCAGGACACCCGCCGACTGGGTCCAGGCCGCTGTTGAGCAACTGGAGGTGTTACTGCTGGATCACAAGAACTGTGAGTTCAAGGCCGCCAGCACCGCACTGAGCCTGATCGCCAAGTACAACACCCAGGTCGACCTCATCCACCTCATGTCGCGACTGGCGCGGGAAGAACTGGTGCACCACGAGCAGGTCATGCGCCTGCTAAAACGCCGCAAGATCGAGCTGCGGCCCCTGTCGGCCAGCCGCTACGCCTCGGGTCTGCGGGCTGCGGTGCGCAGTCACGAACCGGTCAAGCTGGTCGACACCCTGGTGGTGGGGGCCTTTATCGAGGCCCGCAGTTGCGAGCGCTTCGAGGCCCTGGTGCCGCACCTGGACGAGGAACTGGGGAAGTTCTATTTCGGCCTACTGAAAAGCGAGGCGCGGCATTATCAGGGGTACCTGAAGCTGGCCTATCAATACGGCGACAAGGCGGACGTGGCGCGCACGGTCGAGCGCATCCGGGCAGTGGAGCAGACGCTGATCGAAAGCCCCGACAGTGAGTTTCGCTTTCACAGCGGAGTACCGGTCTAGGGCCTGTCCGCGGGCGCCCCATCAGCCTTTACGGCGCCCCCCAGAAGCCTTGGTAGCCGCCGAAACCCGGGGATCGAGCAGGCTGACAACATCCCCCAAGGTCTTGTCGTACTGCTGCAGCAGCGCCTGGAATTTATCCTTGAACGCCAACTCCTGCTGCAGGGCAGGGCTGCTTCTGAGCTTTTCCAGACGCTCTTTTTTCAGGTGCAGCATACGTTCGATTTCGCGGAACTCGAGCAGTTTTGACATGAAAGCATCCTGTTGGCGGTAGCTGAAGTTGAGGGGCGATTTGCCACGTCCGTGGCTTGGTAGCTGGCGGCCCAGACGCTGGATATCCGACTGAAGGCGCTGCTCCACGTTCCCACGGGGCATACGATATTCGTAGTTTATTGGCGAATATGTGCGGTTTGTCACGGGATTGCCTTCCCGTCGTCATTCCCCTGCCACCCAGCTTGGCTGCAATGGTCGTCACACTCCGGGGAGGTGCGGCGATGCGTCTATGCGTGATTGGGGCCGGTTATGTGGGGCTGGTGACGGCGACTTGTTTTGCCGAAATGGGCAATCGGGTGGTTTGCATCGAGCACGATCCCGAACGGGTGGCCCGACTCAAACGCGGGGATGTTCCCATCCATGAGCCGGGCCTGGACGCGATGCTTAGGGCCCAACTGGCCAGCGGTCAATTGAGCTTCAGCCAGCACCTTGCCGACGGCCTGGCCCAGGTGCAGATCGTCTTTATCGCGGTGGGGACCCCCAGCGAAGAGGACGGTTCGGCCGACCTCAGCCATGTCTTGGCGGTGGCCAGCCAGCTGGGCGCGAGCCTGGAGCACGCCTGCCTGGTGGTGGGCAAGTCGACGGTGCCGGTGGGTACGGCGCGGCGGGTCAGCCAGCGGATCAATAGCACCCTGGCCGCTCGCGGCAAGGCCTTCCGGATCAAGGTGGCGAGTAATCCGGAGTTCCTCAAGGAGGGGGCCGCCATCGAGGACTTCATGCGCCCGGACCGGGTCATTCTCGGCTGCGACGAGCCGCAAAGCGCCGATCTGCTGCGCCAGTTGTATGCGCCTTTCCTGCGCAACCATGAGCGGGTCCTGACCCTGAGCGTGCGTGCGGCCGAGTTTAGCAAGTATGCGGCCAACGCCTTTCTAGCCAGCCGTATCTCCCTGATGAACGAACTGGCTGGGCTCTGTACCCAACTGGATGTCGACATCGAGGAGGTGCGGCGCGGCATCGGTAGCGACGCGCGCATTGGCACCCACTTCATCTACGCCGGTTGCGGCTATGGCGGTTCCTGCTTTCCCAAGGATGTGCGCGCCCTGATCCACGCCGCGGAGTCCGCGGGCCTGGATGCGGACATCCTGCGGGCGGTGGAGGCACGCAATGAACGACAGAAGAGCCTGCTGTACCACAGCCTGCACGGGCATTTCGGTGGTCATCTGCACGGTCGGGTGATCGCCCTGTGGGGGCTGGCATTCAAGCCGGGCACCGATGACCTGCGCGAGGCGCCGAGCCTGGTTCTGCTGGACGCCTTGCTCGCAACTGGCGCGCGGGTCCAGGCCTGCGATCCGGTCGCCTGCGCGGGCGTCGCGGCCCGCTATCCCCAGGCCCTGGCCAGCGGGCAGTTGCGCCTCGGCGAATCGCCCTACGTCGCGGTCGAAGGTGCCGATGCCCTGGTGCTGGTCACCGAATGGAAGCAGTTCCGTCAGCCGGATTTTGCCCGGGTGCGCGACCTGATGACCATGGCCGTGCTGTTCGATGGGCGCAATCTCTACGATCCGAAGCAACTCTCGGCGCTGGGCTTTGTCTATCGGGGCATTGGTCGGCCAGCACTCGGCCATTGTAAGGCCAGTGCGGCCTGATAGACTGCACGGCGATTTCAGCCCCTCCACAAGGAATCCCATGATTAAGAAATGCCTGTTCCCGGCCGCCGGTTATGGCACCCGCTTTCTGCCTGCGACCAAGGCCATGCCCAAGGAAATGCTGCCGGTGGTGAACAAGCCACTGATCCAGTACGGCGTCGAGGAGGCCCTGGAAGCCGGCCTGTCGCAGATCGCCATGGTCACAGGGCGTGGCAAACGGGCCCTGGAAGACCATTTCGACATCAGCTACGAGCTCGAGCACCAGATCCGCGACACCGACAAGGAAAAATACCTGGTCGGCATCCGCCGCCTGATCAACGAGTGCAGCTTTTCCTACACCCGCCAGGTCGAGATGAAGGGCCTGGGCCATGCCATTCTCAGTGGCCGCCCACTGATCGGCGACGAACCCTTCGCCGTGGTCCTGGCCGACGACCTGTGCTTCAACATCGGTGGCGACGGTGTGCTGACCCAGATGGTCAAGCTGTACAACCAGTTCCGCTGTTCGATCATCGCGGTCCAGGAAGTGCCCATGGAGGAAATCCACAAGTACGGGGTGATTTCCGGCGAGATGATTCGCGACGACATCTACCGGGTCAACAGCATGGTCGAAAAACCCAAGGCCGAGGATGCACCCTCGAACCTGGCGATCATCGGCCGCTATATCCTGACCCCGGATATCTTCGCCCTGATCGAGCAGACCCCGCCCGGCAAAGGCGGCGAGATCCAGATCACCGACGCGCTGATGAAACAGGCCCAGGACGGTTGCGTACTGGCCTACAAGTTCAAGGGTCAACGCTTCGACTGCGGCGGCGCCGAGGGCTATATCGACGCGACCAACTTCTGCTTCGAGAACTTCTACAAGACCGGCAAAGCCTACTAATCCGGGTTAACTTACTAATCCTAATCAGTAGGCTTCGACGCTCGCAGACGCCACCTTCGGGTGGCGTTTTCGTTTCAGGGGATCGGCATGGCCTCGGCGCCCGGGCCCAGGGGCTGGCCATAGCTGAACTCGACATAGTTGCCGGCGGGGTCGCGCAGGCCGCAGTAATAGCCGACCGGGTAGGGCTCATCCCGCGGTGCCCAGATCAAGCAGCCGGCCGCCTGGGCCTGGGCGGCGATGGCGTCCACCGCGTCGCGGCTGGGTAGGGCGAAGCCCAGGTGGCTGTAATCGTCGGCGGCCAGTTCCCGGGGCTTGCCGCCGGGCATGATCACAAAGATGAACTCATGTTCCTTGCCGGCTTCGGCCATCCAGACGATCCGCGAACCCTTGCCGGGGCGTTCGTGGATCACCCCCATGGCGCAGAACTGGCTGTAGAACTGGATGCAGGCCTCCAGGTCCGGGACATGCAGGGCAAGGTGAGTAAGGGTAGGGCGCATGGGCGTGTTCTCCGCTGACAGGCTTCAGTGTAGGCCTGGACGAGGTCTTACCGCTGTCCGCCGCGGACCTAGTGGCCTGTGTGGCTAGTTCACTTAGTCAATTTCGGCGTCCGAGGCTCCGATACCGCGTTGCCGCTCCTCGCCATAGCAGGCTATGACTCGTCGCGGCGCCTTGTCTCGAAACCTCAGCCACTCGAACTTGAGTTAACCCACTAACCGTACAGGCCACTAGGGGGCAGGGTTTGCGGTATGCTGGACGTCTGTTCAGCCCCAGGATAGTCCTCGCCATGGCCTACGATTTCGACCTCTTTGTGATAGGTGCCGGTTCCGGTGGTGTACGTGCCGCGCGTTTTGCCGCCGGTTTCGGGGCCCGGGTGGCCGTGGCGGAAAGCCGCTACCTGGGCGGCACCTGCGTCAATGTCGGTTGCGTGCCGAAGAAGTTGCTGGTGTATGGCGCCCACTTCGCCGAGGACTTCGAACAGGCCAAGGGGTTTGGCTGGAACCTGGTGGAAGCGGACTTCGACTGGTCGACCCTGATCGCCAACAAGAACCGGGAAATCCTGCGCCTGAACGGCATCTACCGCAGCCTGCTGGTGGACAGCGGCGTGACCCTGCTCGAAGGCCATGCACGGCTGCTCGACGGCCACAGTGTCGAGGTCGACGGCCAGCGGTTCACGGCCGAACATATCCTGATTGCCACCGGAGGCTGGCCGCAGATCCCGGAGCTGCCGGGCCGCGAGCACGCGATCAGTTCCAACGAGGCGTTCTTTCTCGAAAAACTGCCCAAGCGCGTGCTGGTGATAGGCGGCGGCTACATAGCCGTCGAATTTGCTTCGATCTTCCACGGCCTGGGCGCACAGACCTCGCTGCTCTACCGCGGCGACCTGTTCCTGCGCGGTTTCGACGGCGCCGTGCGTCGGCACCTGAAGGAGGAACTGGAAAAGCGCGGCATGGACCTGCAGTTCAATGCCGACCTCGAGCGCATCGACAAGCAAGCCGATGGCAGCTTGAAGGCCACCTTGAAGGATGGCCGTGTGCTGGACACCGATTGCGTGTTCTACGCCACCGGCCGGCGGCCGATGCTCGACAACCTGGGCCTGGAAAATACCGGGGTCCAGTTGGACGCCCGCGGCTATATCCAGGTCGACGCGCAGTACCAGAGCAGCGAAGCCTCGATCCTCGCCATAGGCGATGTGATCGGCCGTGTGCAGTTGACCCCCGTGGCGCTGGCCGAAGGCATGGCCGTGGCGCGGCGGCTGTTCAAGCCCGAGCAGTACCGGGGACCGGTAGATTACGAGCTGATCCCCACCGCGGTGTTCAGTCT
>DATDTH010000021.1:0-2786 GCA_035290985.1 Pseudomonas sp.
GGGGCCGTTCAGCCATGAACATTTCCGCCCTGTCGATTCGCCATCCGGTTCCGGCCGTCATGCTGTTCATCCTGCTGATGATCTTCGGCGTCATCGCCATGGACAAACTGGGCATCCAGGATTTTCCGGATATGGAGCTGACCCGGGTGAACATCAGCGCCTCGCTCGAAGGCGCCGCACCGGCGCAACTGGAAACCGAGGTGGCCCGCAAGATCGAGGACAAGCTCGTTTCGCTGCGCCTGCTCAAGCAGGTCAGCACCCGCATCACCGACGGCAACGTCAGCCTGGGGGTCAGTTTCGACATCGGCAAGGAGGGCAACGCGGCACTCAACGAGGTGCGCAACGCGGTGGACAGCGCCATGCCGGAACTGCCGGCCAGCATGGCGGCGCCCACCGTTTCCCTGCAGACCAGCAGCGCCTCGCCGCTGCTGACCTATGTCATCGATTCCGGCCCCCTGGATGAGGAGGCACTGTCCTGGTTCGTCGATAACGAGCTGAGCAAGACGCTGCTGGCGGTCAAGGGCGTGGCGCGGATTGCCCGGGTCGGGGGCGTCGACCGGGAGATCCAGGTCGATCTCGACCCGGCCATGCTGGCGGGCCTGGGGCTTTCCGTGGACGAGGTGGCGAACCGCTTGAGGGCGATGCAGAAGGACAACTCCGGTGGCCAAGGCGAACTTGGAGGTGGGCGGCAGGCGCTGCGTACCCTGGGTGCGGTCGAGGACCCGGCGGCCCTGGGCGCCATCAGTATTCCGAGCGCCGATGGCCGGGTGGTGCCTTTGCATCAGCTGGCCCGCATCCACGATAGCCATGCCGAGCGCAGCACCCTGGCTTTTCGCGATGGACAAGCGGTGATCGGCTTCGAGGTCTACCGCTCCCTGGGCTTTTCGGAGGTGAGCGTGGCCACGGCGGTGCGCGCGGCCATGGGGGGCTTTGCCCAGCAGCATCCGCAGGTGGCGATAATCGAAGCCAGCAACAGGGTGGAGTCGATCATCGACAACTACCACGGCTCGATGAACCTGCTCTACGAAGGCATCCTGCTGGCGGTGCTGGTGGTCTGGTGGTTCCTGCGCGACTGGCGGGCCACGGTCATAGTCGCCATCGCGTTGCCGCTGTCGGTCATTCCCACGTTCGGGGTGATGTATTTTTCGGGTTTCAGCCTCAACAGCGTTTCCCTGCTGGCCCTGGCCCTGGTGATCGGCATCCTGGTCGACGATGCCATAGTCGAGGTGGAGAACATCGCCCGGCATCTGCGCATGGGCAAGCCTCCGCGCCTGGCGGCGACCCAGGCGGCGGATGAGATCGGCCTGGCGGTCATTGCCAGTACGGTCACCCTGGTCGCGGTATTCCTGCCCACCGCCTTCATGGGCGGCATAGCCGGCAAACTGTTCCGCGAGTTCGGTGTGACCGCCTCGGCCGCGCTGCTGCTTTCGCTGCTGGTGGCGCGGCTGCTGACGCCGATGCTGGCCGCCTATTTCCTCAAGGCGCATGGGGGGGCGGAGCGCGACAGCGCCTTGATGACCCGCTACCTCGGTTGGATTCACCTCAGCCTGAGCCGGCGCAAGAGCGTCATGGCCCTGGTTGCCCTGTTGCTGGTCGGTTCGCTGGCGCTGATTCCGCTGCTGTCCACCAGCTTCCTGCCGGCCCAGGACTCCGCCCAGAGTACGGTGAGCCTGGAGTTGCCGCCCGGCGGCACGCTGGAGCAGACGGCCGCTATCACGCTACTGGCCAGCGAGCGGCTGCGGGCCATACCCGAGGTCCGGCATGTATTCGCGGCACTGGGAAGCGCCAGCGCCGGCAGTGCCAGCCTGGTGGTGGATCTGCTGGCCCGTGGCGCGCGGGAACTCAAGCAGGCCGAGGTCGAAGCGAAGATGCGCACGGCCCTGGGCGGGCTGCCCGGGGTGCGCATCAAGGTGGCGGGCGGGCGTAGCGGGGAGGCGCTGGAGTTGGTGCTTGCCAGCGACGACGGCGAGCTGCTCGAACGCGCCGCCAATGCGCTCGAGCCCCAGTTGCGTCAACTCCAGGGGATCGGCAACGTCAGTTCGAGCGCGGCCATCCAGCGTCCTGAGATCCAGATGCGCCCCGATTTCGCCCGCGCCGCGGCATTGGGCGTCACCAGCCAGGCGATTGCCGATACCTTGCGCCTGGCGACTTACGGCCAATATTCAGCGGCGCTGGGCAAGATCAACCTGTCCCAGCGTCAACTGGATCTGCGGGTGCGCATGGACCCGCGGGTGCGCGGCGACCTCGATGCCATCGGGCAATTGCGGGTGCAGGGGCGCGACGGTCAGGTCACGCTGGCCTCGCTGGGTGAGCTCGGCATGGGCAGCGGGCCGGCGCAGATCGACCGGCTGGACCGCCTGCGCAATGTGACCCTGAGCATCGAACTCAACGGCCGCAGCCTGGGTGAGGTGGTCGCCGAGGCCCGGCAATTGCCCGGGCTGCAGCACCTGCCGAGCGGCGTGAAACTGGTGGAGCAGGGGGAGCTGCAGCTTATGAGTGAGCTGTTCGACAGCTTCGGCCTGGCCATGGCCATCGGTGTGTTTTGCATCTATGGGGTGTTGGTGCTGCTGTTCCACGACTTCCTCCAGCCGGCGACCATCCTCTCGGCATTGCCGCTCTCGCTGGGCGGCGCCTTGCTGGCCCTGCTGCTGTTCGACCTGAACTTTTCCATGGCCACGGTCATCGGCCTGATGATGCTCATGGGCATAGTCACCAAGAACTCGATCCTGCTGGTGGAGTACGCGATCATGGCCCGCCGGGACCGGGGCATGGACAGGTTCGAGGCC
>DATDTH010000022.1:0-4233 GCA_035290985.1 Pseudomonas sp.
CTGGTTCGGCGTGCGCTCGAGGATGCGGCCCTCGGCATCGAGTATCTCCACCGCCAGCTGATGGGTGCCGCGCTCCAGATTGTCCAGGGGAAAGACTGGGCTACGTCCTGGCTCGCTGACGGGTTGGCTGTCCAGCAACAGGCGATAGCTATGGCCTGGCAGCAGGCTCGGCTCGCTGGTAGCTGTGACTATCAGGTTGTTGGCAGAGTCGTCGCGCAGGGTCGTATCCGGCTCCGGTGTCAGTATGCGCAGCAGTTGGTAGGCTGGCGGCACTATGGGCGCGTCGTAGGCCGGCGGCAGGCGGATACCGGGCGCTGGCTGGTCGTCGCTGTTGGTGGGCGCCAGTTCGATGCGTTGGGCCTTGTTCGCGCCGGGGCTGTCGGTAAACACCCGATTGCCTTCGGCATCGACATAGGTAAAGACTTCGGCGGCCGCGGGCAGGCTCAACAACAGCAGGCAGAGCAGAATCAGGCGCATGGTTCAGGGGGCCAGCCTGGGAGTGGGTTTGGGTGGCGGCGGGGATGGCGGCCGCAGCGCTGGGCTGCGGGTGTCGACCCGTTGCACTGTGAAGGTCACGGCAGCGCTCTGCTGGATCGACTGTCCGCCGCTGAGCACTTCCACGGCCAGGCTGTGCTCGCCGCGATCGATATTGTTCAGTTGCAGGCGTGTCCCGTTGCTCGCCTGGCCGTAGGGTTGGCCATCCAGCAGCAGGCGCAGTTGGTGTCCGGGGCGCAGCGCTGGCGCGATATTCACGCTCACGCCGAAGGTGCCGTTATTCGCGCGTAGAGCTTCCTCAGTCGGCAGGTCACCCAGTTGCAGCTGACCGTAGGAGGCGCTGGTAACGCCAGGGTCGATGCCGCTAGCGGGGACGGCTGGTGCCTGGATCTTCACGCTGTTGGTGGGAGGCAGTTCGACGGTTTCGGTTGGGATGCCTTCCGGGGGCTGGTTGGTGTACACCGTGTTGCCCGTGGCGTCGGTGTATTTATAGATGGCCGCGCTGGCGGGCAGGGTCAAGGCCAGTAGCAGGCAGGTGAGGGTCAAGCGCATAACCGAGCTCCCACTCAGGGTGTAATGCTTAGGGTCTGTTGACGCTTTTGCGCGAACCGTGACAAAACATCAGCAGACCCTAAGCCTTGCACTGGCGGGCCGCGCTGGCAAGTGGATGCGTTCGCGATTGTGTACCCGGGCAAGAAATCGGGTCATGGGGCGGGTGATGCGCGGCGCCAATAAAAAGGCCCCGCCCGGAGGGGCGAGGCCTTTGCTGTCACGCCGCTATTGCGGCGTGGCCGGTCTTAGACGCTGTAGTACAGGTCGTATTCCAGCGGGTGCACGAAGGTGCGTACCTTGATTTCTTCTTCGCTCTTCAGTTCGATGTAGGCATCGATGAAGTCGTCGCTGAACACGCCGCCCTTGGTCAGGAACGCGCGGCCTTTATCCAGCTCTTCCAGGGCTTCTTTCAGGCTGCCGCATACTTGCGGGATCAGCTTGCCTTCTTCTGGCGGCAGGTCGTAGAGGTTCTTGTCCGCGGCGTCGCCGGGGTGGATCTTGTTCTGGATACCGTCCAGGCCGGCCATCAGCAATGCTGCGAAGGCCAGGTAGGGGTTGGCAGCCGGGTCCGGGAAGCGTGCTTCGATGCGGCGGGCTTTCGGGCTGGAGACGTAGGGGATACGGATCGAGGCGGAGCGGTTGCGTGCCGAGTAGGCCAGCATGACCGGTGCTTCGAAACCCGGGACCAGACGCTTGTAGGAGTTGGTCGACGGGTTGGTGAAACCGTTCAGCGCCTTGCCGTGCTTGATGATGCCGCCGATGAAGTACAGGGCGGTATCGGACAGGCCGGCATAGCCTTCGCCAGCGAAGGTGTTCTTGCCGTCTTTGGCGATGGACAGGTGCACGTGCATGCCCGAGCCATTGTCGCCGTAGAGGGGCTTGGGCATGAAGGTGGCGGTCTTGCCGTAGGCATCGGCCACGTTGTGCACGCAGTACTTCAGGGTCTGAACTTCGTCAGCCTTGGCGACCAGGGTGTTGAACTGCACGCCGATTTCGTTCTGGCCGGCAGTCGCCACTTCGTGGTGGTGCACTTCGATGACCAGGCCCATCTCTTCCATGGCGTTGCACATGGCGGTACGGATTTCGTGGTCGTGGTCGAACGGCGGAACCGGGAAGTAGCCGCCTTTGACGCCTGGGCGGTGGCCCTTGTTGCCGCCTTCGACGTCCTGGTCGGACATCCAGGAGCCCTGTTCGGAGTAGATCTTGAACATGGAGCCGGAGATGTCGGACTTGAATTTCACTTCGTCGAAGATGAAGAACTCAGGTTCCGGGCCGACGAACACGGTGTCGCCGATGCCGGTGGTCTTGAGGTATTCCTCGGCGCGAGCGGCGATCGAGCGCGGGTCGCGGTCGTAGCCCTGCATGGTCGAAGGTTCGATGATGTTGCAGACCAGGATCAGGGTCGGCTCTTCGGTGAAGGGGTCGAGCACGGCAGTGCTGTCTTGCGGCAGCAGGATCATGTCGGAGGCTTCGATGCCTTTCCAGCCATGGATGGACGAGCCGTCGAACATCTTGCCGATTTCGAAGAAATCTTCGTCCAGCGCATCGCGGGCGGGCATGGTGATGTGGTGCTGCTTGCCCTTGGTATCCGTGAAGCGCAGGTCAACCCACTTCACGTCGTGTTCTTTGATTAGTTGAAGAGCCTTCGACATGGTGTCCTCCAGGTGGTGAGAGCTGTAAGTGATAGCCCTCAAAAAAATTCGGCTGAAGCCGGGCGGCATAGTCCGCCAGGGCGACTTGCCTCACAAGAGAGCAAATTGCATGCCAGTGCCCTGGAATGGGTTGATGCCCTGATCGTCAGGCCTGGCGGGGCCTGTACTGGCAAATTGGGCGTCTCAATGCACCAAAATAATGCGCCGCCTGGCGGTAGCGCATTGTTTTGGTGCGCTGCTTTCTGGGCTATACGAAAACTGGCTAAACCTTGAACGATTTCCGCTATAATCCGCGCCCCCCTTTTTTGGCTGGCCGTGCGCGCCCTGTTCTTCATGAAACTTATCGTCAAAGTCTTTCCGGAAATCACCATTAAGAGCCGGCCGGTGCGCAAGCGCTTCATCCGGCAGTTGGCGAAGAACATCCGCGCGGTGCTGCGCGACCTGGATCCGGATCTGCTGGTGAGTGGCGTGTGGGACAACCTCGAGGTCGAGACCCGGCTGGACGACCCCAAGACGTTGCGGGCCATGATCGAGCGCCTGAGCTGCACTCCCGGCATCGTGCATTTCCTCGAGGTGCACGAATACCCCCTGGGCGAGCTCGACGACATCCTGGAACACTGCAAGCGCCATTACGCCGACCTGCTGCCTGGCAAGACCTTCGCCGTGCGCTGCAAGCGCGGCGGCAAGCACGCCTTCAGCTCCATGGATGTCGAGCGCTATGTCGGCAGCCAGTTGCGCCAGCAGTGCGCGGCGGCGGGCATCGACCTGAAAACGCCCCAGGTGCTGGTGCGCATGGAGATCCGCGACCAGCGCCTGTTCGTCATCCATCACCAGCACGACAGCGTCGGCGGTTTCCCCCTGGGGGCGCTGGAGCAGACCCTGGTGCTGATGTCCGGTGGTTTCGACTCCACCGTCGCCGCCTACCAGATGATGCGCCGTGGGCTGATCAGTCATTTCTGCTTCTTCAACCTCGGCGGCCGCGCCCACGAGCTGGGCGTGATGGAAGTGGCGCATTACCTGTGGGACAAGTTCGGTCGTTCCCAACGGGTGCTGTTCGTCAGCGTGCCGTTCGAGGAAGTGCTGGGCGAGATACTCGGCAAGGTCGACAACGCCCATATGGGCGTGATCCTCAAGCGCATGATGCTGCGCGCCGCCAGCCGCATCGCCGAACGCCTGGAGATCGACGTGCTGGTCACCGGCGAGGCGATCTCCCAGGTCTCCAGCCAGACCCTGCCGAACCTCTCGGTGATAGACGCGGTGACCGACAAGCTGGTGCTGCGCCCGCTGATCGTCACGCACAAGCAGGACATCATCGACACCGCGACGCGGATCGGCACCGCCGATTTCGCCAAGCACATGCCCGAATACTGCGGCGTGATCTCGGTCGGCCCGACCACCCGGGCCAAGCCGGCGCGGGTGGTCTACGAGGAAGAACAGTTCGATATGGCCGTGCTCGAGCGCGCCCTGGAGCGTGCTCGCCTGGTGCCCATCGATCGGGTGATCGAGGAGCTGGGCCAGGACCTGCAGGTCGAGG
>DATDTH010000023.1:0-10010 GCA_035290985.1 Pseudomonas sp.
CCCCCTGCGGCTTCCCTTCTGCCCGAGGTGCGCCAGGTCCAGCCTGGCGAGGCCTTGCAGTTATGCACCTGCGGGCGTTCTCCCCGGCTTCCCGACTGCAGCCCCGGTTGCACCGAAGGTCTGCGCCTGCAAGTGCTGCGCCCGCAACGCCTGCTGCTCTGCCGCTGCGGCCACTCCCGGCAATTGCCTTACTGCGACGGTCGCCATCAGCCACCGGCCCCTGGCTTGAAGGCCAAGTGCCGGCGTTTTTTCGGGCTGGATAAGCCCTAGAGGCTGACTCTCCCCACCTTGTGACGAATCCGCTCGCCTGCCCAGGCCGGGCTCTTTCGCCGATTCATTTCTGGATGCTCCGATGCTGCAGACGCTCAAACAACAGTGGTTTTCCAATATCCGCGCCGATGTGCTCGCCGGCCTGGTGGTGGCGCTCGCCCTGATCCCCGAGTCCATCGCCTTTTCCATCATCGCCGGGGTCGACCCCAAGGTCGGCCTCTACGCCTCCTTCTGCATCGCAGTGGTGATTGCCTTCGTCGGTGGCCGGCCCGGGATGATTTCCGCCGCCACCGGCGCCATGGCCCTGCTGATGGTGACCCTGGTGAAGAACCATGGCCTCGAGTACCTGCTGGCGGCGACCCTGCTCTGCGGCGTGCTGCAGATCGGCGCCGGCTACCTCAGGCTCGGCTCGCTGATGCGCTTTGTTTCGCGCTCGGTGGTCACCGGCTTCGTCAATGCCCTGGCCATCCTGATATTCATGGCCCAGTTGCCGGAGCTGACCCATGTCACCTGGCACGTCTACGCCATGACCGCCGCGGGCCTGGGCATCATCTACCTGTTTCCCCTGGTGCCCTGGCTGGGCGGGCTGATCCCCTCGCCGCTGGTGTGCATCCTGCTGCTGACCGGCGTGGCCCTCGGTTTCGGCCTGGATATCCGCACCGTCGGCGATATGGGCACGCTGCCCGACACCCTGCCGGTATTCCTCTGGCCCGAGGTGCCGCTGACCCTCGAGACCCTGCTGATCGTCCTGCCGTACTCCGCGGCGCTGGCCGTGGTCGGCCTGCTGGAGTCGATGATGACCGCCACCATACTCGACGAGATGACCGATACGCCGAGCGACAAGAATCGCGAGTGCAAGGGCCAGGGCATCGCCAATATCGTCTCGGGGCTGTTCGGTGGCATGGCCGGTTGCGCGATGATCGGCCAGTCGGTGATCAATATGAAATCCGGCGGCCGCACCCGGCTGTCCTGCCTGGTGGCGGGCCTGGTGTTGCTGCTGATGGTGGTGTTTCTCAGCGATTGGGTCGGCCGGATTCCAATGGCCGCGCTGGTGGCGGTGATGATCATGGTCTCCATCGGCACCTTCAGCTGGGATTCGCTGCGTAACCTCAGGACCTACCCGCTCTCGACCAATATCGTGATGGTCGCCACTGTGGTAGTCGTGGTGTTCACCCATAACCTGGCCTATGGCGTGCTGGCCGGTGTGTTGCTGGCGGCTATGTTCTTCGCCAACAAGGTGGGCCATTACCTGGATATCGGCTCGCAGCTGAACGAGGCTGGCGACCGGCGCACCTACCGGGTGATCGGCCAGGTGTTCTTCAGCTCGGCGGACAAGTTCACGGCGGCCTTCGACCTCAAGGAAGCCCTGGGCAAGGTCAGCATCGACCTGAGCCGCGCGCACTTCTGGGACATCACCGCGGTGGCCGCCCTGGACAAGGTGGTGCTCAAGTTCCGCCGCGCCGGCGCGGAGGTCGAAGTGCTGGGCCTGAACGAGGCCAGCGCCACCCTGGTGGACCGCTTCGGGGTGCATGACAAGCCCGCTGGCATCGACCAACTGCTGGGTCATTGAGCCTGCGGGCGCCTGCCGGATTTCGCCGAAGTGAAGCAGTGCGCTGAGCGCCCGACCCGATCGGGACTCCATTTCGCGGTCATGGACCGCTCCTACAAGGCCTGATCGTGTCCACGCTCCTGCGTGGACACGCAGCCTGTGACGCTCCGCGTCACGCCGCCCGGCTCAAGGGTATTCCGCCTCGCAGATCAGCGTGGCTTCCTCCTCGCTTCGGGAATAGGCCTGCACTTCCATGGCGGTACAGACGCTTACAGGGTCATTGCTCCAGTCCGAGGTGCAACTGCTCATCACGCTGCTGGGATTCGGCTGTGGCGTCACCCCCATATCTTTTTGCCAGCAGGCAGAGATCAGGTCCTGCTCCATCACATCGAAGGTATGGGCCCGACTGGTCTGCGTGGCGTACCAGATATAGCTCGGATGGTTCGCGCCTATCACCGGTGCGGTGACCCCTGGCAGTATTTCGATTTCGGCCACGCTGTTGACCCCGAAATTCTGCAGGTCGTAATGATCGGACAGCCAGGTGCGCACCGGACCACCGTAGGCGACTATCGGGATGGCGGTGCCCAGGTTGGCTTTGGTCAGTTTGCTCAGCATCTCCAGTACATAGGGTTCGAAATAGCTGTAGGTCGCATCCAGGGTGCTGCCGGCGCTGGCGGGCGCGGCAATGGGGGCGATATCCAGGATGGTCTCGTGGAGGCTCAGTTCCGCCTCGGGAACCGCGTTCAGTTTCAGCAATTCCTCCCAGCGCTTGCTGGTGCTGGAGTTCAGGTAGTCCTGTTCGGTCAGGGAATAGTCCGGCGGGAAATGCAGCAGTTGCAGGCTGCGCTGATTGGTGATGGCCAGTCCATGGGGCAGGAATAGCCGCCATTCATCGTCATCCCAACCGTTGGCGGCGCGAATATTCAGTTCGGCTGTCACGGCGAGGGCACCGCTGGCGTAAAAGCCGGTCAGGGCGCTCTGGTAGCTGTTGATCGCGCTGGAGTTGCCGCGAATCACGGCTTCATAAGTGCTGCCCGTCCTGATGGCCACCACGGCACTGCCCAGCGGAATCTGGTCGCGCTTGAGGTTCTGGTTCAGGTAGTGCTCCAGAGTTTCCTTCAGCGACATGCCGTTGCTGGAATTGGGGTAGCTATACAGGGCCGTGAGGTTGGCCGCGGTACCCAGGTCGAAGCGGACTTCATACTGGGCGACGGCGGCGGGCAGCATGGCATAGTTGCGCAGCTTGATCAGGGCCGACTCGCCGACATAGTAAGTGGCGCCCAAGGCCGCCATGGTGGTCGGGCGATCGTTATAGATGGCGGTGGCGGCCCGGGAGTCCAGCGCCACATCGACATCCAGTTGGTTGAGGGTGGCAGTGGCGACGAAGGCCATGACCGCGGTGGCTTCCGCGGCGGTAAAGGCTACGTTTTCCAGGATGGTGCTGGCGTGGGTCAGGGCGCCGTCGCAATTAAGCGCACCCTTGGCCTCGCAGAAGCGCCTGCTGAACTCGCCCTCGAATTGATCGGCGGTCGTTTGATCATAAATGATGACCAGGTTTTCATCGTTATCGAATGCCGCCGAACTCGAGGCATTGAATGAGCCGGTAATCACGCTGTTATCGACTATCCAGTATTTGTGGTGGAATTTGTCATGGCTGCTGGTTTCCGCCACATAGGCCTCGGCCGGACTCGTCCAGGGATTGTTTGGCGCGCCGGTGCTGGCGTCGATTTCATAGTTGCCGCTGGGGTTCGGGATTTGTGTGCCGGTTATATCGAGGAATTCACTGTAGTAGCGGTTGAAGAACAGCCTGTCACCGACCCCTTGTATATTCACCCCATTGTCGTGGCGGGCTTCCATGGTGTCGGCCAGGAGTTGGGCGCTGAACACGAACTGCGCCGCATGGATTCGGTTTTGCGCCGTGGCCAGGGCCGCGTCCAGGGTCTCCAGCGCCGAACCGGAAAAGACGGTGGAGGACTGGGGGGCGAATTGCACATCGACGCGAATGGCGTCGTTGTCGGTGTAGGTTGTCTGTACGGCATGATCGGCTTTGTTCAGGCCGAATAGGGAATTGCTTTGCCCGCCCGGTCCATCGCCCCACATGGCACTGAATTGGGTCGTATAGAGGGTGGCCAGGGCGGTGGAGTCTATGGTGACTATATTGTTGGCGTTACCCAGTCCCAGGTAGCCGCCATTGCCATCCGGGTCGCCATGCAGGTCGCTGTGGGTGAAGTTCGCGGAGCCCGTGAGTACCTTGCTGCCATCGATCACGATGAACTTGTTGTGCTGCAGGCCACTGCCGGCGCTGCCGTCTTCAGTGTCGTCGATCCAGGGCACCGCATTGCTGGTCAGAATGCCCAGCGCGGACAGGTTATCGCTCCCGGTGTTTTCGTTGTCGGTCACCAGGCGGACAGCGACGCCACGTTGTTTGGCGGCCACTAGGGCATCGGCGATTTCGTCTACGTCCAGGTCATAGATAGCGATATCCAGGGTCGTGGTCGAAGTGTCGATAAAATCGATGATGACTGTTTCTAGATCGGCTGTTACGGCGGGGGCATTGGCGGGGTGATTGAAGTAGGTGTTTATGTCGGCGGCAAGAGTGGCGTGGGAAAGTAGTGCCAATAATGCAAGTGCAAGTGCCTGTTTCATGGCGTGTCCTTTTTGGGCTACTGCGAATAAACGGATCAACCCGTGAGGGCTAGAGGTATAACCTTGAATAAAAGGCCCGTCAATCCTGTGGTGATGAATGAATTTTGTTGTGTTGGGTGGGTGGGGCTGCTTGAGTTGGAGGCTGTTCGAGGGGGGGGGCAGGGTTTGGGTAAATCTGCCGCGGCATGCCTGGGCAGTTTGAAAGAGGGGGCGTAAGTTGTCAGACGGTTATTTTGAGTGAAATCCGCACGATAATTTAAAGAGGGGCCGGGTTTTAACTCGTGCGTCGTTTCATTGGCGCTGTTTCAGGCGGTGCTTTTCCAAGAGAGTCGTCAACTTCAAGTTGCTGTTGTTAATTCAATTTGTTTTTGGTTGCGAGTTGTTAATTTTGAATTCATCTAATGAGCGTCGCCGTTATGGCGAGTGTTTCGACGATTTGTCCTCCCGATGCGAGGCGCTCGTTTATCTACCAGCATCCGTCTCCAGGCGCGCGGTCATGCGCCAGGCTACCCAGGCGGCCAGGGAGCCGAAGACGACCGCGCCCAAGGCCGGGCCGATCAGCACCCCGGGGGCCCCGTAATAGCGGCCACCGAGATAGGCGAAGGGTACGGTGCCCAGGGTGGCTCGGGCCCAGTTGAAGGCCATGGAGTAGAGCGGGTGGCCGAGGTTGTTGAAAGCGGCATTAGCCACGAACAGGGCGCCGATGAAGAAGAAACTGGCCGCCAGGGTCGAGCAGAACAGGGCGATGAGTTCCGCTGCCAGGCCTTCGGCGGAGAACAGTTGAATGATCGGTTGCTGCCCCAGCGCCAGCAGCGCCCAGGCGCTGCCCACCACCAGGGCCATGAACAGCAGGCTGGCGCGCAGGGTTTGCCGCACCCGATCGATACGGCCTGCGCCGAGGTTCTGGCCGAAAATTGGGCCGACGGCGCCGCTCAGGGCGTACACCAGGCCGAAGGCGACGGGCGTCAGACGCTCGATGGTCGCCTGGCCGGCGACGGCGGCCGGGCCGAACTGGGCCATGAAATGGGTGACGAAGGCGGCGGCGAAGGGCGTGGCCAGATTGGCGAGAATCGAAGGGCCGGCCACCTGGCCGAGACGGATGCTGTCGCGGACGAAGGCCGTCGGCTCGAATCGGCCCAGCAGTCGATGGGCGTGCAGCACAGCGTAAAATCCCACGGCCAGCATGCTCAGGCGCGCCACCACGGAGGCGATGGCCGCACCCTCGAGGTCCAGTTGCAGGCCGAAGATCAGTATCGGGTCGAGGACGGCCGTGACTATCGCCCCCAGCAGGGTGACGTTCATCGCCCGTTTGGCATCGCCGACCGCCCGCAACAGCGCCGAGCAGCCCATGGCCAGGCCCAGCGCGGGCACCGAAATCAGGCTGATCTCCAGGTACAGGTAAGCTTGGGCGTGGGTCTCGCCGGTGGCGCCAAGCTGCGTCAGGATAGGCCCGAGAAAGGCGTAAGTGGCCAGCGCAACCAGTGCGCAGGCGGCGGCCATCAGGATCAGGCTGGTGGTCGCGATGCGCCTGGCCTCATCGGCGTGCCCGGCGCCCAGGGCGCGCGAGACCACGGCGGCAATGGCGATCATCAGGCCGATGCAAAAGGACAGTTGAAAGAAGCCCACCACACCGGCGAAGCCCACGGCGGCGGCCACGGATTGTTGGCCCAGCATCGAGATATAGAAGAGATTGATCAGGTCGACCAGAAACACCGCGATCAGGCCGATGGCCCCGGTGCCGGACATCACGGCCACATGGCGCAGCGGCGCGCCCGTGACGAAGCGGGGGCTGGCGGCATTCGGTGCACGGTCTGGCACTAAGGAGGTATCGGAATCGGCCATGACAGGTTCGGGCGCCAGAAACGGGAGGGCGAAGCCAAGGAGTAACGAGGCGAGGGCAGCATAACCCAAGCCGCGCCCGTGGCTGTCATCGGCATGGGGTATTCAGCGATCGATCCGGGTGTAAATCAGGTTCGGCCGACTTACCGCGCGACAGTGGTCTAGCCTGAGTACAGGCAGGCAATTGAGCATCCTGTACTGCATCACAGTCTGACAGGGAGAAGGTTACCGTCCGGTCTTGAGAAGGCATAATGCCATTATGTTGTGGCATCATTGTCACCCTTTACTCGCCCCTGCCACTGCTTCGTGGAGACCCTGATGTACAAGCTGTGTTTCTATGTTCCGGAAAGCCACCTGGACCCTGTCAAACAGGCGGTACTGGCTGCGGGTGCCGGCCGGGTCGGTGCCTATGACAGTTGCTGCTGGCAAACCCTCGGTCAGGGCCAGTTCCGTCCCCTGGCGGGCAGCCAGCCCTTTATCGGCGAGGCCGGGATGATCGAGCGGGTAGCGGAATGGAAGGTGGAGTTGGTGGTCGCCGACGAACTGATCCATGGCGCGGTGAAGGCCCTGCGGGCCACTCATCCCTACGAGGCGCCGGCCTTCCAGGTCTGGCGGCTGTCGGATATCCAGTTCTGAGCTAAGACGAAAGGGCGCGCAGCGCACCAATCTGGGCTCCGAAGCGCTTTTCGTAGATGTCGTCTTGCTGTGCATGAAGCAACCGCGCAATAAACGCGGGTTGCACCCGACCCGATCAAGAGGCGGAGACCGTAGGTCGGGTTAGCGAAGCGTAACCCGACAGGCTGCTTCGCCGGGCCTTGGCGGCGTAGGATTTTGTTGGGTTACGGCGCTAGCGGCTACGCGTATGCCCCAGGCTTGCGCACCGCGCGCCTAACCTAGGCGGCCCCACCTAGGCGGTCCCACCCAACCTACGGCGCTGGGTTTCGCCGGACAGCAGCTCTACCCAGCCTTCTACGTTACCGAAGCGTTTTCGGCGTAACCCGCCAAGGTCCTAGGGCCGGATCTCGATCAGGGTGCCGTCCTTGACCAGGCTCCAGACCTCGCGCATATCGGCATTTTTCATGGCGATGCAGCCCTCGGTCCAGTCCAGGGTGCTGAAATACCACTCGGGGTATTCGTCGTCTATCGGGGTGCCGTGGAGCATGATCATGCCGCCGGGACGCCGGCCCTTGGCTTTCGCCTGGGCCATGTCGCGGGCATTGGGGTAGGAGATGTGCATGGCCAGGTTGTACTTGTCGCTGTTCTTGCGCCAGTCGAGCCAATAGAAGCCCTCGGGGGTGCGTTTGTCGCCCTCGGCCAGCTTGGTGCCTTCCGGCTTCTTGCCCAGGGAGATGCGGTAGGACTTGAGGGTCTTGCCATAGCTGATCAGGTACAGCTTGCGTTCGGATTTGACCACCAGCACCTTGTGGACGACGCTGCCCTCCAGGGTGGGGGTCGCGGTGGCATAGGACAGACCGATAAAGGACCAGCAGAGAACGGCAAGCAACCAGCGCATCGAACAATATCCCGGGTCTTCGGAGCCGCCATGGCGGTCAGGTTTTTTTGTGGTGTAGGTTGTGGCTTATGTTTTGTGTCTTATGTTTTGTGTTTCATCGCCTGGATCGCTTCGTTGCGCAATGGGTAGCTGCGTTGCGCCCGATCGAGGAAGTAATATTCTAGGGTACGGCCTATGGTCGGGAAAGCCAGCTCTGTCCAGGGAATGTCGCGTTCATCGAATAAGCGCACTTCCAGGCTTTCTTCACCAGCGGCGAAGTCCAAGTCCACCAGTTCGGCGCGAAACAGCATATACACCTGGTTGATGTGGGGCAGGTCGAACAGGGTATAGAGGCTCAATTCCCTCACCCGGGCGCAGGCTTCCTCCAGGGTTTCCCGCGCGGCGGCCTGTTCCAGGGTTTCGCCATTCTCCATGAAGCCGGCCGGCAAGGTCCAGAAACCACGGCGCGGTTCGATGGCCCTGCGGCACAACAGCACCTGTTCACCCCAGACCGGCAGGCAGCCGGCGACGATGCGCGGGTTCTGGTAATGGATGACCTGGCATTGGCCGCAGACGAAGCGCGGACGGTTGTCGCCTTTGGGGATGCGCTGCGTCACGGCATGGCCGCACTGGCTGCAAAATTTCATGGTTGGCTCTCCGCATTCATTTCCCATCTTGGCGCGAGCACGCGGCCGGCGGCAAGTCGAAGTGTTCGTCAGCGGATGCGCAAAAGCGCCCGGCGTGGGGCTTGGGCGGGTTGGTTCTTTCGTGCCATGATGCCCGGGACAATAAAAACCGAGAATGCCCATGCTGGACGAGCTACTCCAACGGGTGCGCGGCCATACTCCGCTACTTCTGGAGACCGACCTTCGCTTTCCCGAGGCGGCCGTGCTGGTGCCCATCACCCGCAGCGCCGAGCCGGAACTGGTCCTGACCCTGCGCGCCAGTGGCCTGTCGACCCACGGTGGCGAAGTCGCCTTTCCCGGCGGCCGGCGCGACCCCGAGGACCCGGACCTGATCTTCACCGCCTTGCGCGAGGCCCAGGAAGAGATCGGGCTGCCGCCGGGGCTGGTGGAGGTGATAGGCCCGCTCAGCAGCCTGGTCTCGCGCCATGGCATCCAGGTCACCCCCTATGTCGGCCTGGTGCCGGATTATGTCGAGTACAAGGCCAACGATGACGAAATCGCCGCGGTGTTTTCCGTGCCCCTGGCGTATTTCTGCAGTGATCCGCGCGAGACCACCCACCGCATCGATTACCAGGGGCGCAGCTGGTACGTGCCCAGTTACCGCTACGGCGACTACAAGATCTGGGGCCTGACCGCGATCATGGTGGTCGAGTTGGTCAATCTGCTGTACGACGCCGATATCCGTCTGCATCAGCCGCCCGACCATTTCATTGCACTGAGTTGAACATCGAGGACCGCACCATGAAATACCGCCTGGGCTCTTCCCAAGTCGAAGCCGATCCTGCCAGTTGGATCGCGCCGACTGCGACCCTGATCGGCAAGGTCAGGCTCGAAGCCGGCGCCAGCGTCTGGTTCAACACCGTGCTGCGTGGCGATAACGAGCTGATCCATATCGGTGAGAACAGTAATGTGCAGGACGGCAGTGTGATGCACACCGATATGGGCTATCCGCTGACCCTCGGCAAGGGCGTGACCATCGGCCATAACGCCATGCTGCACGGCTGCTCGGTGGGCGATTACAGCCTGATCGGGATCAACGCCGTGGTGCTCAATGGCGCGAAAATCGGCAAATACTGCATTATCGGCGCCAATGCCCTGATCGCCGAAGGCAAGGAAATACCCGACGGCAGCCTGGTCATGGGCTCGCCCGGCAAGGTGGTGCGCGAGCTGACCGAACAGCAGCGCAAGATGCTCGAAGCCGGGGCGGCCCACTACGTGCACAACGCCCAGCGCTATGCCCGCGACCTGCAGGAGCAGGACGAGTGACGGACACCCGTCCTGTCGCCTCGCCCTGCGTGCAGATCTGCGCCCTGGACGAGGCGGATATCTGCATCGGTTGCCAGCGCACGGTCGACGAGATCACGCGCTGGAGCCGCATGGACAATGGCGAGCGCCGTCAGGTCCTGGCTCGCTGCCTCGAGCGGGTCCGCGCCAGCGGCCAGTTGCTGTGCGAACCGGATGCCTCGCCACCAGCAGGCTGTTGAAAAACTGCTGCGCTAGCTTTTTCAACAGCCTGCCAAACCCTTTA
>DATDTH010000024.1:0-7782 GCA_035290985.1 Pseudomonas sp.
GCCGCTCAGGCTGCCGTTGGGCGCGCTGATGCTGCCGAGGGCGAAGCCGACCGGGGTTTCGCTGAAGGTGAAGGTGACCAGGCTGCTCTCGCCACCGGCCAGGTCGGCCTCGGCGATTTCGACCTGCACGCCGGGTGCGCCGGTGTCCACGCCATAGCCGTGATCGGTGCTGGCGGTGCCGACATTGCCGGCGGCGTCCAGGCTGGTCAGGGTCGCGGTGATGCTGCTGTTGGCCGCCAGGTCGCCGCTGCCCACAGTGATTTCGAAGCCCAGGCTGCCGTCGGGGCGCTGGATGACGCTGCCGGTATAAGGGCTGCCGCCAATGTCGAGCGTAACGCTGTCGCCGACCTGGGCGTCGCCGCCAACGCTGCCGGTGACGGCGACTTGGTCACCGCCCAGCTCGAATTGATTGATGACGTTATCGTCGGTCACCGGGTCCAGGGTGATGGAGACCACTGGAGCCAAGGTGTCGACGGCGACGCTGTCGCTGCCCGCGGTGCCGGGGTTGCCAGCGGCATCGCTGTAGCTGCCGGCCGCCACGCCGATCATGACTGTGCCGGTGAAGCCCGTGTCTGGGGTGAAGGTGGCGGTCCAGATGGCCGGGTTGGCCGTCTGGGTCAGGCCGCTCAGGCTGCCGTTGGGCGCGCTGATGCTGCCGAGGGCGAAGCCGACCGGGGTTTCGCTGAAGGTGAAGGTGACCAGGCTGCTCTCGCCACCGGCCAGGTCGGCCTCGGCGATCTCGACCTGCACGCCGGGTGCGCCGGTATCCACGCCATAGGCGTGATCGGTGCTGGCGGTGCCGACATTGCCGGCAGCGTCCAGGCTGGTCAGGGTCGCGGTGATGCTGCTGTTGGCCGCCAGGTCGCCGCTGCCCACATTGATTTCGAAACCGAGGGAGCCGTCCGGGCGCTCGATCACGCTGCCGGCATAGAGGCTGCCGCCAATGTCGAGCGTAACGCTGTCGCCGACCTGGGCGTCGCCGCCAACGCTGCCGGTGAGGGCGATCCGGTCACCGCCCAGCTCGCTGGCGTTGATGACGTTATCGGCGGTCACCGAGTCCAGGCTGATGGAGACCACGGGAGCCTGGGTGTCGACGCTGCCGGTGTCGCTGGCACTGGCGCTGTTGCCGGCCGGGTCGGTGACGGCGGCTTCGACGCTGTAGGGCCCCTCGGTCAGGGCGGTCGGGACGTCGGTGCTGTAACTGCCGTCGGCTTGCACCGTGGCGCTGGTGGTGTAGGTGAGGGTGCCCTGGGTGATGGTCAGGGTGACGCTGCTGCCCGGGGCGGCCGAGGTGCTGCCGGTGATGGTCGGGGTGCTGTCGCTGCTCAGGTCCGGGGCCTCGACGCTGAGGCTCGGCGCCGTGGTGTCGATGCCGTGGGTCGAGGTTGTGCTGGCCGTGCCGACATTGCCGGCAGCGTCGGTGCTGGTCAGGGTCGCGGTGATGCTGCTGTTGGCCACGAGGTCGGCGCTGTCCACTTCGATCGCGAAACCCAGGCTGCCGTCCGGGCGCTGTATGACACTGCCGGTATAGAGGTTGCCGCCAATGTCCAGGGTGATGCTGTCACCGACCTGGGCGTCGCCGCCGACGCTGCCTGTGACAGTTACGGTGTCGCCGGACAGTTCCTGGCTATTGAGGATATTGTCATCGGTCACCGGGTCGATGGCGATGCTGACCACGGGCGCCGTTATGGGTGCTGTCACAGCGGTTGGCGTATCGAGCAGTGGCGCTGCGTCATCCTCGGCCACTGCGTCGGCAACCAGGCCCAGGCCTGCGGTTTCAAAGCCCACGGTTGCATCGGTGCTGCCCGCCGTGGCATCCAGTAGAACGAAACTGTGACCGCCGCCGGCCACACCGCCGCCCGCGCCACCCGCTGCCGTGGGAC
Organism: Pseudomonas sp.; assembly: GCA_035290985.1. Lineage (GTDB taxonomy): Bacteria > Pseudomonadota > Gammaproteobacteria > Pseudomonadales > Pseudomonadaceae > Aquipseudomonas. Next base: position 1,884 of record DATDTH010000024.1, read on the forward strand.
CGGCCGCGGTGGGGGCGAAGGCCGCTGTCGGGTCGACGCCGGCGGCTATGGCTTGCTGCAATTCGGCGGCGGACTGGCTAGCGGCCGGGTCGGTGCCGGTCGTCTGGGTCTCGAGCTCGGCGCTGCTCCATTGGCTGTCGCGGCCCAGGTCCAGGATACGGCCATCGGCCAGCTCCAGGCTGACCATGCCGGCCGGGCCGGTCAGTACTTGTTCGCCCTTGAACAGGCGGTCACCCTCGATAAGCAGGCGCTGGGTACCCTCGGGGCTCAGTGCGAAAACTTGGCCAACAATGCTTTTGACGATGGCAACAACACTGCTCATGGGGTGACGCTCCTGGCTTGAACTGGGCTTGTGACTTTCCATGCGGCATTCGGGCGGCTATGCCTGTGCGCAGGGATCAACAAAAATATGGCGTCAACAAACTGGCGTTATGACTCTTTGCTATTAACTTTATGCCAGTGTATTGACCAATCGGTCACCATCCTAAACAATCCCTTCAATCATGTCACTTTGATATTGAATGGCTAAATTCAGGCCATTACGCAGGCCTCTGGCACTTTTTCATCGCCAGTATCTGCGCGGCCTCCAGCCTGTTCTTGCTCGCGGCATCTCTCCACCAACGGACGCTCGCCGCCTTAATGGAAATTAATAAAATGCGCATGGGTTACTTTGCTGTTTTGCCTTTAGTGCTTGCCGTCAGTTCTCAGGTGCAGTCCCAGAGCCTGTCCGAGGCCATGCAAGGGGCCTTGGCTGTGCATCCCGAGGTGCAGGCCGCGGTAAACAGCCGGTTGTCGGCGGACTATCAGCTCAAGGCGGCCAAGGGTGGTTACCTGCCGAAAGTCGACCTGCTCGCTGGCATTGGCCGCGAAGGCACCGACAACCCCTCGACCCGTGCCGGCTCCGGCAATGATTGGGAAACCCTGACCCGCGGCGAGTCCAGCCTGCGCCTGCAGCAGATGGTGTTCGATGGTTTCGCCACCTCCAGCGAAGTGGGCCGCCAGCAGGCCACGGTCAATTCCCGCGCCTATTCCTTGTTGGGCACCGCCGAGCGCACCGCCCTGGATGTGGCCCAGGTCTACCTGGATGTACTCAAGCGCGAGGAACTGGTGCGCCTGGCCGAGGACAACCTGCAGAGCCACGGGCGTATCTACGACCAGATCAGCCTGCGCAGCGAGCGCGGCGTGGGCCGTATGGCCGACCTCGACCAGGCCGAGGCGCGTCTGGCCCAGGCCAAGAACAACCTGATCACCGAGCAGACCAATCTGGCCGATGCGAGGATCAACTACCTCAGCGTGGTCGGCAGCGAGCCGGTTGAATTGAGCCTGCCGACGGGCCTGGTGGGGCAACTGCCGGAAAGTCTGGATGCGGCCAAGCGGCAAATGCTGGAAAACAGCCCGGTGCTACGTTCGGCCGAGTCCGATGTGGCAGCGACCGAGAAGCAGTACGACGCGGCCAAGTCGACCTTCTACCCGCGCTTCGATGCCGAGCTGTCGCGCAGCGCGAACAACGATGTGGATGGCCAGAACGGTCATGACAACGAGTGGCAGGCCATGCTGCGCATGCGCTACAACTTGTTCGCCGGTGGCAGCAACAAGGCCGATCTGGAGTCCAAGTCCTACCAGGTCAACGAAGCCCTGGATATCCGCAACAACGCCCTGCGGGTCCTCGGCGAGGAAGTCGGCCTGGCCTGGAACGCCCTGCACAATGCCCGCGAGCAGCAACCGATCGCCGCCCAGTACGTCGACTACAGTAGCCGGGTACGCAGTTCGTACCAGAAGCAGTTCACCCTGGGCGAGCGGACCCTGCTCGATCTGCTGGACAGCGAGAACGAGCTGTTCACCGCCCAGCGCCGCCTGGCCGATGTCACCTACACCGAGTTGTTTACTCAGTACCGGATCAAGGCCACCATGGGCGAGTTGCTCAAGAGTCAGGGCGTCGTGGCACCCTTGGCCTCGGTCGTGCAGAACGAGGTGAAGACGAGCGTGAGCCTGCCCGGCCTGAATTGAGCGCTTAAAGCGTCTATCCCCTTAAAGGTAAGAGTGTCCACGCGTGGAATCAGAAGTCAGTCGAGTGCAACTCAACCATGATCCGCGCGGGCAACACGACGATCCTTTGCTGGACAGCCTGTTATCGCTCTGCGCCCTGCACCAGAAGCCGACCAGCCGGGCGACCCTGACGACCGGTCTGCCGTTGCCCAAGCAGCGCATGACGGTCGAGCTGCTGCCGCGGGCGGCGGCGCGGGTCGGTCTGCAGGGCCGGTTGTTACGCCGTCGCCTGGAGCAGATCCCGGCCATGGCGCTGCCGGCCATGCTCTTGCTCAAGGAAGGGCGCAGTGCCGTGCTCCTGGGCTGGGAGGCGGATGGCCAGGCCCGGCTGATGCTCAGCGAGAGCGAAGGCGGCGAGGTCAGGGTGCCGTTAAAAGTGTTGAGCGAGGACTACCTCGGCCAGGTGTTCTTCGCCCAGCCGCGGCACAAGTTCGAGATCAACCACGGTGAGCTGATCCCGCGCACCCGCACCTGGTTTCGCGATACGCTCAAGCGCTCGCGCTGGCTCTATATCGACGCGGTCGCCGCCAGCCTGCTGATCAACCTGATCGGCCTGGGTGCGCCGCTGTTCGTGATGAACGTCTACGACCGGGTCGTGCCGAACCAGGCCACCGCCACCCTCTGGGTGCTGGCCATCGGCATTTCCTGTGCCTTCTTCTTCGACCTGCTGCTCAAGACCATGCGCGGCCTGTGCCTGGACCTGGCCGGCAAGAAGACCGACCTGATCATTTCCGCCACGCTGTTCGAGCGCATAGTCGGTATGACCATGCGCCATCGTCCGGCGCGGGTCGGCAGCTTCGCGCAGAACATCCATGAGTTTCAGACCCTGCGGGATTTTCTCGCGTCGCTGACCCTGACCACCCTGATCGACCTGCCCTTCACCCTGCTGGTGTTGCTGGTGATCGCCATGCTCGGTGGACACCTGGTATGGATTCCGGTGGTGGCCTTTCCAGCCGCGCTGTTGATCGGCTGGTTGTTGCAGAAACCCCTGGTCGAGACCATGGACCGCACCATGGCCCTGTCGGCCGAACGCCAGTCCAGCCTGATCGAGACCCTCTGCGGGCTGGACGCGGTCAAGGTGAACAATGCCGAGAGCGAGCGCCAGTACCTCTGGGAGCAGACCATCGGCACCTTGAGCGGCCTGGAATTGCGGGTGCGCATGCTCTCCAGCCTGGCGATGAACATCACCCAACTGATCCAGCAATTGGCCGGCGTGGTGATGATCATCTTCGGTGTCTACCAGATAGTCGACGGCAACCTCAGCATGGGTGGCTTGATTGCCTGCTACATGCTCAGCGGTCGCGCACTGGGGCCCTTGTCGCAACTGTCTGGCCTGCTGACCCGCTATCAGCAGGCTCGCCTGACCATGACCTCGATTGACCAGATGATGGACCTGCCCCAGGAGCGCCAGCAGGACGAGCGGCCGCTGACCCGCCAGCGCGTGCAGGGCGCCATCGAGCTGCGCCAGCTGGATTTCAATTACCCGCAGCAGCAGAACGCCGCGCTGAAGAACATCAACCTGGTGGTCCGTCCCGGGGAGAAGATCGGCATCATCGGCCGCAGCGGCTCCGGCAAGAGCTCGCTGGCCAAGCTGCTGGTCGGCCTCTACCAGGCCGACGCCGGCAGCCTGCTGGTGGACGGGGTGGACATCCGCCAGCTGGATATCGGCGAGCTGCGCCACAACATCGGCTACGTGCCGCAAGACATCCAATTGCTCAGCGGCACCCTGCGCGACAACCTCTGCTCTGGCGCGCGCTACGTGGAAAACGACCAGTTGCTGCAGGCCGCCGAACTCGCCGGCGTGCATGAGTTCGCCCGCTTGCATCCCCAGGGCTACGAACTGCAGGTCGGCGAGCGCGGGCAGAACCTGTCCGGCGGCCAGCGGCAGAACGTCGCCCTGGCCCGCGCGCTGCTGCTCGATCCGCCCATCCTGCTGCTGGACGAGCCGACCAGCGCCATGGACAACACAGGCGAAGAACAGCTCAAGCAGCGCCTGGCCTCGGTCATAGTCGACAAGACCCTGTTGCTGGTCACCCACCGGGCCTCGATGCTCGCGCTGGTGGATCGCCTGGTGATCATCGACAAGGGCCAGATCATCGCCGACGGGCCGAAAGCGGCCGTCATGGAAGCCTTGAAGAGGGGGCAGATCAGTGCGTCTTAAGCCGCTGCTGGCCTTCCAGCGTTACTTCAAGGGCTCGGAGTCGATCGAGGGGCAACCGCTGCCCGCGGTCAGCAAGGCGCTGGTCGAGGATGCCCCGCGCGTGGTGCGCTTGACCATCTGGTGCCTGATCGCGTTCTTCGTCAGCATGCTGGTCTGGGCGCATTTCGCGGTGGTCGACGAGGTGACGCGCGGTGACGGCAAGGCGATTCCGTCCTCCAAGCTGCAGAAGATCCAGAACCTCGAGGGCGGCATAGTCGCCGAGCTGTTTATCCACGAAGGGCAGATCGTCCAGATAGGCGACCCCTTGCTGCGCCTGGATGACACCCGCTTCGCCTCGAATGTCGGAGAGACCGAGGCCGATCGCCTGTCCTGGGAGCTGCGCCTCGAGCGCCTGAGCGCGGAGACCGAAGGCCGTGCCCTGTCGATCAGCGCCGAGACTCGGGCCAAGGCACCTGGCCTGACCTCCAGTGAACAGGCGTTGTACGAGAGCCGCCAGCAGCAGTTGCAGGACGAGGTGGCGGGTCTGCAGGAGCAACTGATCCAGCGTCAGCAGGAACTGCGCGAGTTCGCCTCCAAGCAGGCGCAATACCGCAGCAGCCTGAGTCTGTTGCGCCAGGAAATCCAGATGTCAGAGCCCCTGGTGGCGGAAGGGGCGATCTCCCAGGTCGAGGTCTTGCGGCTCAAGCGTGCGGAGGTGGAGAACCGTGGGCAACTGGATGCCACCAGCCTGGCGATTCCCCGTGCCGAGTCGGCGATCAAGGAAGTCGAGCGCAAGATCGACGAAACCCGCGGGCGTTTTCGCAGCGAGGCGCTGGCGCAGTTGAACGAGGCGCGCACCGAGCTGAGCAAGAGCGAGGCCACCGGCAAGGCGCTGGAAGACCGGGTCAACCGCACCCTGGTCACCTCGCCGGTGCGCGGCATCGTCAAGCAGCTATTGGTCAACACCATAGGCGGGGTGATCCAGCCGGGCAGCGATCTGGTGGAGATAGTCCCGCTGGACGACACCCTGCTGGTGGAAACCAGCATCCGTCCCCAGGACATCGCCTTCCTGCACCCGGGCCAGGAAGCGGTGGTCAAGTTCACCGCCTACGACTACACCATCTATGGCGGCCTGAAGGCCAAGCTGGAACAGATCAGCGCTGATACCATCACCGACGAGGAAGGCAACAGTTTCTACCTGATCAAGCTGCGCACCGACAGAAGCCACCTGGGGACGGAGGAGCATCCCTTGCTGATCATCCCGGGCATGGTCGCCTCGGTGGACATCATCACCGGCAAGAAGAGCATCCTCAGCTACCTGCTCAAGCCGATCCTCCGCGCCCGCAGCGAGGCCTTGCGCGAGCGCTGAGCAAGGTGCGGGGGCTTGATCCCGGCCTACGAAAAGCGCCTCGATGAAACCTGTAGGTTAGGGTGGAACGGGACCCCGTAGGGTGCGCCGGGCGTCGCTACGCTGTGCGCACCGCGGCGCTTCGGCGAAACCCGCTGCCATCGCGCGCAACCGGGGCTCCGCTATTGTCGGGTTGCGCCGCGCCGCGGGTGCGGCATGGTTTGCCAGGGCGGCTTTCAGCATGGGTATCGCTGCGCTCAACCCATCCTACGAAAAGACGCGCAGCCTGCAGATTATGCGCGATGCTCTGGTAGGCTGGGTAGAGCTGCAGTTCGGCGAAACCCAGCATGGCCCGCGCTGGGTTT
>DATDTH010000025.1:0-6624 GCA_035290985.1 Pseudomonas sp.
CTGGATTTCACCCTGAGCCAGGGCCAGGTACTGAGTTACCGGGTCTATGCCCTCGCCGACGAAGAGATTCCCTGATGCCGGTTTACCTCAACGCACTGGGCCTTAACTGCGCCCTTGGCCAAGGCAAGCAGGCGGTGGCGACAGCGCTGTTTGTCGGCGATAGCAGCGGCATGCAGGCGCAAACTGGCTGGGTGGCCGAGCGCGCGCTGACCGTCGGTGCTGTGCCTGGCAGCCTGCCGGAGTTACCCGATCTGCCGGGGCATCCGTCGAGCCGCAATAACCAGCTGCTGCTGGCTGCCGCGCTGGAAATCGAGCCAGAACTACGCGCCGCCATCAGCCGTTTCGGCGCCGAGCGTATCGCCGTGGTACTCGGCACCAGCACCTCGGGCATCGAAGAAGCCAGCCAAAGCATCGCGGAATACCTGAAGCAGGGCGAGTTGCCGGCGCATTATCACTACGCCCAGCAGGAGCTGGCTGAACCGGCGAACTTTCTCAGTGACTGGCTGGGCCTGAGCGGGCCCTGCTTCAGTATTTCCACCGCCTGCACCTCGGGCGCGCGGGCGCTGCTTAGCGCGCAGCGTCTGCTGAACCTGGGCGTGTGCGATGCGGTGATCTGTGGCGGTGTGGACAGCCTGTGTCGCCTGACCCTCAACGGCTTTTCCGCCCTGGAAGCGATCTCGGCAGAACGTTGCAATCCGTTTTCCGTCAATCGTCACGGCATCAATATCGGCGAGGCTGCGGCGCTCTTTCTTCTGACCAGAGAGCCAGCCCCCCGCAGTGGCGTACCAATCACCCTACTTGGCGGTGGTGCCTGCTCCGACGCCCACCATATTTCCGCCCCCCAACCCGACGGCCTCGGTGCCCAGGCGGCCATGCGCAAAGCCCTGGCTGCAGCCGGGATCAGCGCTGATCAGGTCGATTACCTGAACCTGCATGGCACCGCTACGACCCACAACGACGCCATGGAAAGCCAGGCGGTGCAGGCAATCTTCCCAAGTGGCGTGGCCTGCTCCTCCAGCAAGTCCATGGTCGGCCATACCCTAGGCGCAGCCGGTGCATTGGAGGCGGCCTTCTGCTGGCTGACCTTGAGCGAATACAACCCAGAGCATCTGCTACCCCCGCACCTGTGGGACGGCCAGGCTGATCCGGCCTTGCCTGCACTGAATCTGGTACAGCCCGGAACCCGCCTGAGCAACACCCGCCCACGCCGACTGATGAGTAACTCCTTCGCCTTTGGCGGCAACAATATCAGCCTGATTCTCAGTGAAGAGCAGGGTGAAGAGCACGGCAAAACGCTGGGAGAACACTCATGAGCCAATGGCCAATCTCCGAACTGATTCCCCACGCCGGCGATATGATCCTGATCGACCAGGTGCTGCGCTTTGGCGATGAGGACATCGAAACCCAGCTGACCATCCGCAACGGCGGCCTGTTTAACCTGGAGGACGGCAGCCTGCCGGCCTGGGTCGGCATCGAGCTGATGGCGCAGAGCGTCGCCGCCTACGCAGGCTGCCAGGCGCGCCTGCGCGGCGAGCCGGTGGAGTTGGGCTTTCTGCTTGGCACACGCAAGTACGAATGTAATGTCGAGCGCTTCCCGGCCGGAGCCGAGCTGCATATCCATGCCAGCCGCTCGCTGCAGGATGACAACGGCATGGGCGTATTCGAATGCCAGCTGCGCGGCCCTGGCATAGAGGCCCTGGCCCGCCTTAACGTATTCCGTCCACCCCAGGTGGCCAGCTATCTTCAGGAAGAATTTGAGGGACACCAGCCATGAGCGAAACCATTCTGGTCACCGGTTCCAGCCGTGGCATCGGCCGGGCGATTGCACTGCGTCTGGCCAAGGGCGGCTATGACATCGTGCTGCACTGCCGCGCCCGCCGCGAGGAAGCCGAAGTGGTGCAGGCGCAGATCATCGAGATGGGTCAGCAGGCGCGCATCCTGCAATTCGATGTCTCCGACCGCGCCGCCTGCCGCACTGCGCTGGAGGCCGATGTCGAACAGCACGGCGCGTATTACGGCGTGGTGTGTAATGCCGGCCTGACCCGCGACGGAGCCTTCCCAGCGCTGAGCGAAGAGGACTGGGACGTCGTTATGCGTACCAATCTGGACGGTTTCTATAACGTGCTGCATCCGCTGACCATGCCCATGGTCCGGCGGCGCAAGGCCGGGCGCATTGTCTGCATCACCTCAGTGTCCGGGCTGATCGGCAATCGCGGCCAGGTCAACTACAGCGCCTCCAAGGCCGGTATTATCGGCGCGGCCAAGGCCTTGGCGATTGAGCTGGGCAAGCGCAAGATCACGGTCAACTGCGTGGCACCGGGGCTGATCGATACCGAGATTCTCGATGCCGATGTGCCGATCGAAGAAATCCTCAAGATGGTCCCGGCCGCCCGCATGGGTACCCCGGAAGAAGTGGCCGGCGCGGTGAATTTTCTGATGTCCGAGGAGGCGGCCTACATTACCCGCCAGGTCCTCGCGGTGAACGGTGGGTTGTGCTGATGAACGGATGCAAACGGGTTGTAGTCACCGGCATGGCCGGCGTGACCTCGCTGGGCAGCGACTGGCCGACGATTGAAGCGAACTTCAAAGCGGGCAAGAGCGGTATCCGCTATATGCACGAGTGGGACAGGTTCAGCGAGCTGAACACCCGCCTCGGCGGCCCTGTGGATGACTTCGTGCAACCCAAACACTGGAACCGCAAGCAGACCCGCAGCATGGGCCGCGTCTCCAAGCTGGTGGTGTACGCCGCCGAGCGCGCGCTGGAACATGCCGGCCTGCTCGGTGACCCGAGCATCCAGGACGGCCGTATGGGCGTGGCCTGCGGCTCGTCCACCGGCAGCACCGACGAGATCAAGGCATTCGGCAATATGCTGCTGAACTCGGTGGCCGACGGCCTCAACGCCAACTCCTATATCCGCATGATGCCGCACACCACGGCAGCCAATATCAGCATCTTCTTTGGCCTCAAGGGCCGCCTGATCCCTACTTCCAGTGCCTGCACCAGCGGCAGCCAGGGCATCGGCTACGCCTATGAAGCGATCAAGTTCGGCCGTCTGTCGATGATGCTCGCCGGCGGTGCCGAAGAGCTGTGCCCGACCGAGGCCATGGTGTTCGATGCGCTGTACGCCACCAGCTTGAAAAACGATGCCCCGCACACCTCACCGCGTCCCTACGACAGCGGCCGCGATGGCCTGGTGATCGGCGAAGGTGCCGGCATTCTGGTATTGGAAGAGCTGGAACACGCCCTGGCCCGTGGCGCGACCATCCATGCCGAAATCGTCGGTTTTGGCTGCAATTCTGATGGTCAGCACGCCACCAAACCGGTGCAGGCGACCATGCGCGGGGCAATGGAGCTGGCGCTGCAGGATGCCGGTTTACAGCCTTCCGCCATCGGCTACGTCAACGGCCACGGCACCGCCACCGATCAGGGTGATGTCGCGGAAACCCAGGCCACTCAGGAACTGTTCGGTAGCCAGATGCCGATCAGCTCGCAGAAGAGCTACTTCGGCCACACCCTGGGGGCTTGCGGCGCGCTGGAGTCCTGGTTCAGCATCGAAATGATGAATTCAGACAGCTATGTGCCGACCCTGAATCTGGAAAATATCGACCCGGCCTGCGGCGAGCTGGACTATCTGCGCGGCGAGTTCCGCCAGATGAGCCACCAGTACGTGATGAACAACAACTTCGCCTTTGGCGGAGTTAATACGTCGCTGATCTTCAAACGCTGGAGCTAGAAAGCAGCTGGATTACACTTGCTGCGGCATTAACACCTTTTGCGCAACCCACAAACAGTTCCCAGAAAAGCCTCATAACAAGGAGCAACTCATGAACGCCAAATCCTGGATTCTCGCAGCAGCTTGCATCAGCCTGTTCCCGGCCGTTAGTCAGGCCCGTGACACCACCCACTTTCTGCCGTTCGACGCGGTTGTGCAGGAAGCCCTGAATGCCGGCCGCCTCGACGGCAGCGTGAAGTTCTACCTGGCGGGCAACAAGCCGGCTGGCGCGGTCAGCGTAGTCAAATCCGGCGTCACCACCAGCAAGAAGACCAACGCCTTCAACAAGACTGACGAGGGCGCCTGCTCCTGGGCCCTACAATCGGCGCTGATCACCTTCCAAAACGCCGCCAAGGCCGCCGGTGCCAATGCCGTGGTCGACCTGGCCAGCAACTACAAGAACGTCGAGTACAAGGACAGCCAGAAGTACGAATGCCATGCCGGCGCGATCATGGCGGGCGTCGCACTCAAGGGAAACCTGGCCAATGTTAAGTAGGCTCGGCCTTCTTGGCGCACTGATTTTGTGCGCCAGCCTGCCCGCGCTGGCCGAAGCGGATGGCCAGCAGCTGTACCGTGAGCTCTGCGCCAAATGCCACGCCGAAGACGGCCGCGCCAACACCATGCGCGGCTGGTTGTACTTTGCGCAGAACCTGAGCAAAGCCAAGTGGCAGGACAACAACAGCGACAGCGACATCCTCGAAGCCATTCAGGAGGGTCCAGGCGCCATGCCCGGCTACGCCGACAAGCTCAGCGAATCCGAACAGCTGGCGCTGGTAAGGGCAGTACGCGATTTGCGTAAGCCCTGAACAGCACGCAGAAAAAACAAAGGCCGCATTCGCGGCCTTTGTTTTATGTTTCTTCCCGTAGGAGCGGGCAATGCCCGCGATAACGCTGTCGCGGCCATGGGCCGCTCCTACAGGTCGAACGACTAGATGTGATACTGCGCCGACAACTCATGCACCGCTTCGAAGAAGGCGCCAGCGTGAGCCGGGTCGACTTCCGGGGTGATACCGTGGCCAAGGTTAAACACCTGGCCTGAGCCATGACCGTAGCTGGCGAGAATGCGCCCTACTTCGGCACGGATCGCAGCCGGGTTGGCGTACAGCACGCTCGGGTCCATATTGCCCTGCAGTGCCACCTTGTTGCCGACGCGGGCGCGGGCGCTGCCAATATCGCAGGTCCAATCCAGGCCCAGAGCTTCGGCACCGGTCTCGGCCATGGATTCCAGCCACAGGCCACCACCCTTGGTGAACAGGATCACCGGCACGCGGCGACCGTCGTGCTCGCGGATCAGGCCGTCGACGATCTTTTGCATATAGGCCAGGGAGAACTCCTGATAAGCCGCCGCCGACAGCGAACCGCCCCAGGAGTCGAAAATCTGCACCGCCTGCGCGCCCGCCTTGATCTGCCCGTTGAGGTAGGCAGTGACTGACTGCGCCAGCTTGTCGAGCAGCGCGTGCATGGCCTGCGGGTTGTCGTAAAGCATGGCCTTGGACTTGCGGAAGTCCTTGCTTGAGCCGCCTTCCACCATATAGGTGGCCAGGGTCCAGGGGCTGCCGGTAAAGCCGATCAATGGCACGCGGCCATTCAACTCACGGCGAATGGTGCGCACGGCGTCCATCACGTAGCCCAGATCCTGCTCCGGATCAGGGATCGGCAGCGCCTCGATATCGGCCATCGAGCTGATGACTTTCTTGAAGCGCGGGCCTTCGCCCGTTTCGAAATACAGGCCCTGGCCCATGGCATCGGGGATGGTCAGGATGTCGGAGAACAGAATCGCCGCGTCCAGCTGTGGGTAGCGGTCCAGCGGCTGGATGGTGACCTCGCAGGCCAGCTCCGGGTTCTTCATCAGCTTTACGAAGTCACCGGCCTTGGCGCGGGTGGCGCGGTACTCCGGCAGGTAACGACCGGCCTGACGCATCATCCACACCGGGGTGACATCGACAGGTTGCTTGAGCAGAGCACGAAGGAAGCGGTCGTTCTTCAGGACGGTCATGGCAGTTTCCGAGAAAAGTAATCGGCAAAAAAGTGCGGGCATTTTCGCAGACCACAAAACAAAAGGCACGGCGAGTGCCGTGCCTTTTGTCTATAGGGTCAATTTGTCGCGGGACAACATTTTTGTGGGAGGGGCTTCAGCCGCGACGCCGTCGATTTAAAGCTCGCGGCTAAAGCCCCTCCCACAGGTACAGCGCAGTAGCTTAGACGCCGAGGTAGTCGAGGATACCTTCGGCAGCATTCCTGCCCTCGAAGATCGCCGTCACCACCAGGTCAGAACCGCGAACCATATCGCCACCGGCGAAGATCTTCGGGTTGCTGGTCTGGTGCTTGAACTGGCTCTGCTCTGGTGCTACCACACGTCCCTGGCTGTCGGTTTCGATCTCGAAATCGCTGAACCAGGCAGCCGGGCTTGGACGGAAACCGAAGGCGATCAGCACGGCTTCCGCCGGGATGATTTCCTCGGAGCCGGGAATCGGCTCAGGGCTGCGACGACCACGGGCATCCGGCTCGCCGAGACGGGTCTCGACCACTTTCACGCCTTCAACCTTGTCTTCACCAACGATGGCGATCGGCTGACGGTTGAAGAGGAATTTCACCCCTTCTTCCTTGGCGTTCTTCACTTCCTTGCGCGAGCCCGGCATGTTCTCTTCGTCGCGACGATAGGCGCAGGTGACCGACTTGGCGCCCTGGCGAATCGAGGTACGGTTGCAGTCCATCGCGGTGTCGCCGCCGCCGAGGACAACGATGCGCTTGCCCTTCATATCGATAAAGTCTTCCGCGTTCTTCTCGAAACCGAGGTTGCGGTTGACGTTGGCGATCAGGAAATCCAGCGCATCGGTGACGCCCGGCAGAT